>CAZFOQ010000035.1:0-30110 GCA_964520535.1 uncultured Pirellulales bacterium
AACCCTATCGGCAAAAAGACCTAACAGACTTTATTGCACGGACATAGTACTAGTGAGCGTCGTGCTTTGCTATGGTCGGGAACTGCTTCAAGCTACGTTGACCTTACACCTACTGGCTTCTCTTCGTCTGAGGCCCATGATATATCCGGAGGGCAGCAGGTTGGTTCGGGTACGAATCCAAATCATGCCTTACTATGGTCAGGAACTGCGGCAGGCTACGTTGACCTAAATCCCACTGGCTTTACATCGTCTGATGCCTTAGGTATATCTGGGGGCCAACAAGTAGGCTGGGGTCATTCAACCACCACCGATACGCATGCTATGCTGTGGTCGGGAACAGCAGCAAGCTGTGTAGACCTCCACCCCACTGGTTTCGCATGGTCTTGGGCCTGGGGTGTATCCGGAAACCAACAAGTAGGTTGGGGTGATAGGACTACTGGTGGCCAGCACGCCTTGCTATGGTCGGGAACTGCAGCAAGCTGCATAGACCTTAATCCCACAGGCTTCACGACGTGCTATGCCTATGATGTGTCAGGGGGCCAACAAGTAGGCTGGGGTGAAGGGACTGCCACAGGTAATTATATGCATGCCATATTATGGTCAGGAACTGCGGCGAGCTACGTAGACCTAAATCCAAGCGGCTTCGCATTCTCTGCTGCCCGTGATGTCTCCGGGGGCCAGCAAGTAGGCTATGGTAGCGGGAATGCCACAGGCAATATGAACCATGCTTTGCTATGGTCGGGAAGCGCGGATAGCTATATTGACATTCATACTTTTCTGCCGACTTGTTACTCTGAGTCATATGCATATGGAATCGATTCAATAGGCAATATAGTCGGCTATGCCATCTGGGCCGAAACAGGACAGCAGCATGCGGTATCATGGGCCCCTATACCTGCTCCCGGCGCTATTCTACTTGGCACCATCGGCATAGGTTTTGTAAGCTGGCTTCGCAGACGCAAAGCTCTTTAGAACTATTATCAAGATGAAGGTATGATATGGGCTGTGAGGATTTTCCACCGGAAGATGTCCTTTGGACTGCAGCCCTTTTTATTGAAGGGGGCACATGTCATGCTGAATAAAATGAAGCATCTGGACAGCTAGTGAGAAGCTGGTAGCGAAATGAAATTTCAATCCGTAACCCAGATCCATTCGCCCCCGTTCTTGCTTTCGCAAGAAAGCACTGGGGCTCAGGATGACAGTGAGAAGGCCTAAGGATGAAAAGGGGAATTAAGCTCAGGATGGCAGGGGGAATGATTTATTTGGACATAAAAAAAGGCCGTAAGCACTTTGCTTAGGGCCCGTTGGTTGATGTTATTAAATCCCGTTATGAAACAAATTTTTTAAGAACCCGATTGCCATCAAGGCGGCGGCCGAATTTGAATAGGGGAATATTGTTTTTTTTGTATGCCATTTAGCCTTATCGTTCGGTGTGCGAATCCGTTCATTCCCTGAGTTGCCGCCCGAGAAAACGATACGGCGATAAACAGCCACATCACATCGATCTGAAATCTATGTACTTTCATATTATGGCCCCCAAGATAACGACCATTTATTTGTATCGTCTTTGGCTCGAATTTTTCCTTAATCCAAATCCGAATTGTGTTGAGTGTTTTTGGGCATACATTTGTGCCGGAGGTCACGGAAAAAAGCCCGTTATCAATATGAAAAATCAGGGTACAACCAATGGGGAAGAGGTGATAATATTTCCGTTCCCATTATGGATGGATTCAAACAGACCACCAAATCAGCCTTTTCAATATTGATATGCCGCTTTTTAAAAAGCAGCTTCAGATATATAGGTATTATCATCATTGATAGAAATTAGTTGAAAAACTCTAACAAATATATACAATATTGATTGATGGGAAATGTTCGGGAGCGGATTTATGAAAAACAAATCGATATTTTCGCTAATATTTATTCCTGTATTGTTATTAACTTGGATACAAGCACTGCATGCTAATGAGGCACTCCGGGAGATTCGTCAAATTGTTGCCGAATTGCCTGAAATCGATCGAATTTCTCGACGTCATATTCCCGATGATGTTATCGATAAAATTCTATCGCATCAACCTGCTTCCGGAAATGCCTTGCTCGAAGTCATTGCCAATCCGGAAGACAACCTTAATCGACGAGCGACTAATGTGCTTATGAAAATCTGGGAGAATTTGACACCAGAGCAAATAGGCCGATATTTCCAAATTGCGATGCCTGCCTCTATAGAGTATAGACCACAATATCTTCAGGGCGTGGAGGCTCGGATAGTGATTGACTCTGGAATAAAATATGGTGAAGGTGGTTGGCCGGTAAACAAGGGCCTGAAAATAAAGAAAAAGTATTCAAGGTATCTTGATGGTAAGCTCTATGGTGAGATCATTGATTCCAACAATTACCAGGGGATCTTTTATATACCATTATCTGAGCTTGATATTGGACAACATACAGCACAGTTAATCGTTGAGTATGAAATTACAGATAATGAACATATTTATACTGGAATTGCCCGGTCTGAGTTAGCGGAATTTGAGATTGTTTCAAGCGATGTTCCCGATGAACTTGCTGCTCCGTATGACCCGGAAGTAGAAGAGATGGTGCTGAAATCTTTACAGTTCAAAGAAGTTCAATCTCCGAGGTTTGTGAACAATGCTGATTTTTTAGGGACAGACGAACCTTGGAAGCCGCAGAGTAGTGGCAGAAGTAAAGCTACCAACGATGAATGGGCAGTCCACTCGCCGCTGTATCAAGTTCTCGAGCCGCTTCCAGTCGACCTTTGTTTTAATGTGAAGTTTGTCGTCGAGGAAACGGGCAAGAAGTACGAGGGAGTCCCGATCACATTAGTAAGCGGTCAGTCGAATCCGAGATTAAAATATTTTCCTATGAGGGATACGAAAGAGTTTGCACGAGATAATAGAGGATTTGTCCCTCTTAGAATTGTCCTTGAGCCTTCCCGGGACATTGCTCTGGACCATCCTAAGGTGACACATTATTATAATAGGCCCATCACTACTGAGGTCTTACGTGCAAAAACATACTGGTATCCCTATAGTTCTGCCGAGCCCTGGCAGAAAGAACTCCGGACTGCTTTAGAGAATCTTTCAAGGACAACCGATGTTGATAAGCAGATGTTTTACACTCTTGACGGCCTGGCTGCACTAAATCCCTTTCGGCGGGCAAGAGCCGCCCGGCGTATAGGGGACAGCCGAGATCAGGATAGAACGGTTGCCATTCCATTTCTTATACCTCTTCTTGCTGATGTTCATACAGAACTACAGGTCCAGCCGGCCGACTATGCCGCACAGGCGTTGTCTTCAATTGGAAGTCCGGCAGTTCCCCAACTTATAGAAGCATTAGAAAGTAAGGATCCGAATGTCAGAGAAGCCGTAGCTTATATATTGGCATCCATAGCTGACGGCCGTGCTGGGTCATCATTGATAGAAGCCCTCCATGACTCGGAAGCAAAAGTCCAAATTGCAGCGATAACTGCATTGGGTCAGATAGGAGACCCTCGTGCGATAAAACCATTAATGCAGATTGAACAAGATTCTGACCGATCGATACGTGAGAATGTCACAATAGCGCTTGATTTGATAAAGCATTTGAATGCGATAGTGCATTTTGGCGATCTTAACCTTGAAAATATTATTAGGCAGGCAATCGGTAAACCGACAGGTGAAATTGTTGGTCGGGAGCTATTGGATGTTGGTTTGACGGAACTCGATGCACGCTCTAAGGGCATAGTGGATTTGAGTGGTCTGGAATACTGTACTGATTTAATAAAACTCAATCTGACAGACAATCGAATAAAAGATATATCCGGACTCAAGAGACTTGTTAATCTGAGGGATCTTTTTCTCAGAAATAATGAGATCACTGATATAAATGCATTATCAAAACTAACCGAACTCCGAGGCCTGGATTTTCGAAATAATAAAATCCAGTCTATTGCACCTCTTGCCGGGCATAGGAATCTAACTGTGCTAAGGATTTCAAATAACCAGATCAAAGACATTCAGCCTTTGTCTGGATGTCAAGAAATGACTTACCTGTATCTTGACAGGAATCAAATTACCGATATCAATGCAGTGGGGAACATGACCTCGCTGAAAATACTCGAATTTCAACTTAATCATATCACGAACTTGAAGCCTTTATCAAAACTGCCTGAATTATATGCTTTAGAGGTCTCAAATAATCCTATAGTAAGTGTGAAACCAATAGCAAAGCTCGTTAATATAAGGCATTTAAGAATGGCAAACATTCAAATCGAGTATATCAGAGACCTTTCGGGACTGATGAATATGGAACAACTGACATTGTCAGGCAATACAATAAAGGACATAGATGTGCTAAGAAACTTTCCCTCTTTAAGTCACCTCCTACTTGCAAAGTGCCAAATAAGAGACATCTCAGTTTTGGCGGAACTTACAAACCTTGAAATGTTTATAGCTAATTCCAATGAAATTGTTGATATTAGTGCGCTTGCAAAATTGCCAAAACTCAAAAGAATTTGGTTAGATGACAATCAGATTCGTGATATTCGTCCTCTTGTCGAGAATGAAAACATTTCGAAAGAAACAAGAATAAACCTTCGGAATAATCCCTTGAGTACCGAATCAATTCAGAATTATATTCCGATCATGGAAGGACGAGGTGCGCAGGTTCGATTTGGCGAAAAGAGCATGGGATTTTAGGCGATTTGAAAGGAAAAATAAAATCCAGCCCAAAAGTAAATTCCATTTGATGATATTGGATTTACCAAGAGAGTAGTAAACACATTATTTTGTTCTTTCGAACAGGGCGGAGGCGAGTTGACGGAGCGTGTCGGCTTTTTTCCCGAACGGTTTCAAGGCGGCGATCGCCTCATCGGTCAGCTTTTTCCGGAGTTCTTGTGCCTTTTTCATCCCGACAATTGCCGGATATGTGCATTTGACTGCGATGACATCCTTGCCGGCGGTTTTGCCCAACTGCTCGCTCGATGCGGTGACATCGAGAATATCATCGGCTATCTGGAAACTCAGGCCAATCTTCATTCCATAAACACAGAGACAATCGTACTGCTTCTTTGTTGCGCCGCCGCAGATAGCTCCCATCGCTGCGGCACAACGAAACATCTTGGCGGTCTTATTCGTATGAATATATTCGAGGGCCTTTTGATCGCAGTCACTTTTTTCAGCTTTCAAATCCGCTACTTGCCCGCCGATCATCCCGGACGGCCCGGCGTCGTGTGCCAACTGACCGATAAGTTTTAACGCCATATCCGGCGGATCAATCTCTCGTGCAAGGACCTCGAAGGCAAGCGTCAACAGAGCGTCGCCTGCAAGAATGGCAGTCCCTTCATCGAAGACCTTGTGACACGTGAGCGCTCCCCGCCGGAAATCGTCATCATCCATTGCCGGCAGGTCATCGTGAATCAGCGAATACGTATGCACCATTTCTATTGCCGCAGAAGCCATCTCCGCATTATGGTCCATCTGTCCCTTGAGCAGCTCATGGCACCAAAGCACCAGCACCGAGCGTATCCGCTTGCCGGGCGTGTTCAGGGTGTAGCTAAGGGCGTCTTTTAATTCCTTGTTTGTCTGCTGGAAATCCAGAATTCGTTTGAGAGCGTAATTGACCGCTTGTGCTTTCCTGCGGAGTCGGGTGTTGAAGTTCGTATCCTGCATGTTATATCCCCTGGCGAAAAGCCGATGATAATCGATTCAAATCGTATCTTTTGCAAAATTCAAAGATTATGAATATAATATGTATCCTAAAATATGGTCAGTTTCATCGTGCAAAATTTCGTTTGATATTAGAGCCGATATATAACAAGGTGTAAACAGCAAAATAAAAATGATTTTGATACTCGGCATTACCGCATCCGGCAAGGGCCGATTGGCTTTTGAGTTGGCGAAAAGCTTGAATGCAGAAATAATAAGCATTGATTCGATGAAAGTCTATCGGCGAATGAACATCGGCACAGCCAAACCATCCATGCAGGACCGAGAACGGATTCGATATCATTTAATCGATGTCCTTGAGCCGAGCGATTCCTTCAGTGTCGGGGCCTTTCACGAGGCAGCTTTTCAGGCGATGGAACAAATAAAGAGCCGCGGCAGGAAGACCATTGCAGTTGGCGGCACTGCTTTGTATATCAAAGCCCTGCTGTACGGCCTTTTCCATGGCCCCGGAACGGATGAGCAGGTGCGTGCGGAGCTGCGTTCACGAGCACAGGCTGAAGGTATGGCGGAACTTTATCGTGAATTAACGGCAATTGACCCGGTGGCCGCCGAGCGAATCAATCCCAACGATTCCAAACGCATAATCCGTGCTCTGGAAGTTTACACAATCACAGGCAGACCCATCTCAAGTTTTCAAAAGCAATGGGATACACACTACAGACAATCTGCTCAGGGCGATATGAAACACGACTGGACGATAATAGGCGTACGAAGAGGAGGAACCGACATCAGCGGCCGGATAAACAAAAGGGTCAGGAAGATGATTCTCGCCGGTTTTGTCGATGAGGTAAAATCCCTGCTGGACGAGGAAAAACCCTTGAGCAAACAGGCTCAATGTGCAATCGGCTATGCAGAGATAATACAATATCTAAACGGCCGGATCGATTTGCAGAAAGCCACCGCATTAATGAAGAAAAACACTCGCCGTTTGGCCAAAGGCCAGCGAACCTGGTTTAAAACCTTCAAAAATGTCCACTGGCTCGATGTTGGGCCGGAAGAATCGACCGAAGAAATTCTCAACCGAACGAAGCAGATACTGGGCGATATTTCTGCTTAGGCAGTTTGTAATTGTCGCTGGGCCTGCAGGATAGCAGCAGTCTCGTTTAGAACAAGTTGCTTTATCAAACTGGTTGGAACCAGCGAAATTCCCATATCGAAGATTCTGTCTTCGACCATCGAAGCAATTGCCCGCGCTGTATGTCGGCAAAGAGCGTTGTCTGTTACGAGCCCATCGGCTATTCTTGACTTGTTCCACCGGCATCTGCTGCCGGATTCCATTGCGCCTGTGAACAGCTCGGCATCAGTCTGTTCATGAATATCAATCGAAACGACCTCAACGCGAGAACGTTTGATTTTGCGCTCAAAATTATATTCGCTGAGCCTTATTGCGGCATCATCATAGCCGGTCTCTGTCAGAACCGCTTTTATTATGGAAAGAATCTCACTGCTGGTTGCACTGCGACGGTTTTGTCGGTGATAAAGATAATACGTTACAACATCAGCGAACTGCTCGGCAATATATACATCTGCATTGCCGGTATTGCCCAGAGCGTTGCTGATAGTACCTATCACCTTGGTGTGTAAGTATTCTTCCTCACTACCGTCGGATTTTATGACTTTAAGTTGTGTTTGCACCACCTTCCTTTTGCCTCCATGCAAAATTTCCCTATCTCCTTTTTTTAAGTAGTCGTGGTTTTTAATCAAAGAGCATCAACTGGGCTACTGGCTCGGCTTCGGTAATTGCCCGACTGACCTCCTTAATCAATTCACCTGCATCTCTGAAATCACGATAAATACTGGCGAAACGAATATATGCCACCTTGTCCACTCTGCGTAACTGTTTCATCACACTCTCGCCGATAAAAGCTGATGAAACCTCCTTATCAAAGTTCCGGAATATATTTTCCTCAACTTTGTCAGCGATTTGTTGAAGATGCTCGGCCGATATAGGTCTTTTATAGCAGGCCTTCTGCAAACCACCAATCACTTTCTCCCTGTCATAAGGGACACGAGAATGATCTTTTTTCACAACACAGAGCTTGAAGGTTTCATTAACTTTTTCATAGGTAGTAAAACGTCTCTTGCATATAAGGCACTGCCGTCGACGTCTTATGATTCGTCCGCCGTCGCTGGAACGTGAATCAATGACCCTGTCTTTGTCTTCCTTGCAAAAGGGGCATCTCATTTTGTATCTCGTATTGCATATTGCCTTTGAGATATACCTATGACCTATGGAATTTCGATTGGGTTCCTATTTTTCGGCTCAGGAGACCCACCTCCTTTGAAGTTCATCGATTTAATACCATATATGGTCAACATCAGTATTTTAGAAACAATATATAGTATGTCAAGTAAAAATTTATGAATAAGTTGTTAAATGACTCAAATTTGCGATTTTTTTAAAAAAGAGCCCCTGCGCAGAATGCGCAGAGGCCAACTCGGAAAGAAACTTATACAACCCCCCCCAAAGGTCTGGAATAAAGCCTTCACCTCCAGTAAAGGCATTATTTTTAGTTGGTTGCTACATATAAAGTCTAACATAAAAACCTTTAAGAGCCAAATCAGGATAGCTGTTTTTTTCGGCCTGAATTAATAGCCTTTCAGGCATTGTTATATATACTTTTTTTGCTTTGAAGCAGATTATTTATATATCTTCGATTTTTGCTTTGTCTTTCAACTTATCTATAAACTTATGAATGGCATTTACTCTCATCTGTTCTTTAATTATGTCTGCGATTTGGTCTTTTACTTTTTCAAGGCCTTGCGCAGCAGCCGGATATCTTTCATATATCTTGGCGATGTGAAAACCGAAGCGGGTACGAAATATATTGCTGACCTGGCCAACGTCTAAATTAAAAACTACATCCTCGAATTCCTCTGCCATTTGACCTCTGGAAATATAACCTAAGTCACCGTCCTGCTCGGCAGAGTCTGTATATTTATCAACTACAGTTTCAAAAGTTGCACCTTTTTTCAATTCATTGTGTGCCTGGCTTATGGCTTGATAAGCCGTTGCTTCATTGGTTTGCCAATCCACATATTTAACAATATGTGCTACTCTGATCTGTTCGCCGGATTTGAACTGCTCTTTATTTTCTTCATAATATTGCCGGACGGCAGCTTTTGAAGGCTTTGGCAAATCTTTTAGGAGCTTCTCGAATGTTTTCTCGGTCCTTATTATCAAATCGACCACTTGTTTTAAATTTTCATCATCCTCTACCTCAAAATCTTTGTAGAGCTCCTGAGGGTCTTGAGATTTTTTTTTAAGCCCGGCTAAGATTGGTTCAAGATGGTCTTTTGGTGTCTCCGGCTCGATGTTTTTTATTTCCTGTTGGAGCAGGATCCTTTCAATCAGATTTTCTTTGGACCAGTCGAGCAGTTGGGCTTCTCGCTCTTCGGGATTCATGTCCGCAAATGCCTTTTCGTAGTCAGGCCTGAGACGCTCAGCTTCCTTCTGTATAGTCGAATATTCAATTTGTTCGCCGTTGACTATCAAAGCCATTTTTTACACCTCTGCTTGATACGCATTTCATTGCCGGACCTGAACAGTTGCTCGTGACAATCTTTTTAGATAACCGATTGTCAGCCCTTTGCTTTTGCGAACCAGTCCGGGTCCTGTGCCAGTTTTTCTCTCGTTTCGGTTGTCATCATCTCAAAGGCCGGATGAGTGCTCTCCCACGCCCTGTCTCGATAGGAGCTGCGACGCATTTTTTCTATTTCTGGGGAGACCTCATTAAAATAACTGCCATATATATGCAGCGAATCGCTTATATCGAGATACCGGCCCACTTGTACAGGCACACCTTTATTTTTGGCTATCCCATCGGCAATTGTCCTCTGGAGGTCTGTGAGCGCGTAAACATTCATAAACCATGCCTTGTACAGATCTCTGCTGCGCCAGTGCGTGTTCATATTAAGCGTTAGTTCGCCCGCCTCGTTGGCCAGCAACCGGCACCAAATCCTCTGGAGGCAGGGCGGGTCTTCTGTCGTCGGGTCCGCCGTCGGCATCCATGTTATCGCCTGGGCTCTTCGACTGTGACCTGCCTGTGAAAGATAATCGATAATATACTGAATCTGATTGACTTTCTTAAAAGGCTTCGGCGAGTTGGCATCACGGATATTTTCAACCGGACTGTATGAAAATAACCTTTCGTGATATGTATAAGTCCACTTGCCGTTGGCCGGATCAATCCAGTGGTCGTGAATCCCGTTTACCACTTCCTGCCGATATGATTCAAGCTCCTCCGGGCCGCCGGGGAAGTTCTTGTGAATCCGAGGCTCACGGAACGGATCGGTAATGGTAATCATAACCGTAGCGTCCCTGCTCGGCGGATCCTGGGGCTTATCGTATTGAGTCTTAACCTCAAAGCCATTTTCCCAGACCGCCAAAACGGCTTTTTCCCAGGCCTCGGGCAGACAGTCGGCAGTGATTGAAATCACAGGTATATTAGCGATAGATGCCGTCATAGACATTCAGGGGGTCTCCTTAATCGTGTAGGGTTGTGTTCCGGTTCTGGGTTCGGCGTACTTGCTTAAATCCAACTCTTCTTGTGTGACATTGTATCGTTGCTGATATCTTTCCGGCATATCGGCCAACATTTGTTTTGCTCTGTAGGCATACCAGCTATCCGGCCACTTTTTGATTATTTGCCGGGAGGTGTCCACCATAAGCTTAATTCCGGTCATCGGTAACCGGCCTATGCTCCGACCTGGGACGGCCACGTTCAGTAGTCTTTCGGCTTCTATCTTTTCTATCTCGCCGAGCTCTTTAAAATATAACGTGACAGGCCGGGCCGGTTTGGGTGGCTCCTGAACAGGCTGGACCTGTTCGGGGACATTTTGATCCTCTATGGCAGGTTCTTGTGTTTCATCTTCCACCGGTTCCGGTTCGGTTAAAAATTTTTGTTTATCTGCTTCGACCTGCTGGGCAAAGTTCCTCTGGGGCTGTTCAGGTTCTTCTGTTTCGCCGGATGTAAAAACTGTTATCAGCACGAAGATTAGGACGATTGCTATGACCACTCCTGCAATTTTGAGCCAAATCGTATTCATAAATATCCCACCCCTTTCCAATACTGGTTATTGATTATTCAAATATTGCTGAATATAATCGATTGTATCTATTAGTGTTTGTTTATCAATAGTCAAAAGTAAATAATTAAATAATCAATTAAAAATGTTCACAGGCCTTATAGAAGAAATGTGTATCGTCAAGTCGGTCCAAAAAACTGTCGGCTCAATGGTGCTGACCGTAGACCTGGGCCGGTTGGCCGGAGAATGCGAAATCGGCGACAGCATCGCCATAAACGGAGTCTGTCTGACTGTAACCAATCTTCAGGGAGCCTTGGTGAGCTTTGATATCAGCACTGAAACGATGAATAAATCATCCCTGGGCAAATTGAAGCCTTCATCGCGAGTCAACGTAGAACGGGCGATGAAGGCGACGGACCGATTTGGCGGGCATTTCGTTCAGGGCCATGTTGACGGCACAGCAACAATACAAGCGATCGACAGGCATGGCGATTTTGTGGATATACAATTCTCCGCCAATCCCGAATTGCTCAATGCGATGGTCTTTAAAGGCTCGGTCGCTGTTGATGGCGTTTCTTTAACGATAGCGAAACTGGACCAACATAGCTTCAGCATTGCACTGATACCGCAGACGCTCAAGAGAACAACCTTGGGTCAGGCAAAAATTGGCGATTGTATTAATATTGAAAATGATATAATTATAAAGACGGTAAAAAAACGGCTCGATGAGATTCTGCCAAAGAAGCAGCCTCTAACAGCCGATAAATTGAGACAATTAGGATTTTGACGGTGTTTCATGGATGACTGAAAACCATGTGTTGTAAGGATCATGAAAAATAACGGCAACAATTCGATTTCGGAGCAGGTGGTCATTGGCGTGACGATGGGTGATGCCGGCGGTATCGGTCCGGAGGTTATTGTCAAGGCCCTGTGTGATCCGGATATCCGTCGAGCTGCGAAATTTGTTGTCTTTGGTATGAATGAGCAGCTTTGCTATGCCGCCGACGCCGCCGAGATAGAACCTTTCTGGGGTAGACATCAGCACGAAAAAATCAGTAGAGAATATCCATTTAAAGTTGTTATTGCCGACTACGATGAATATTCCGTTCCGTCCTGGGTAAACAGCCCCAGTAAATTAGCCGGAGAAGCATCAATAAGATTTTGTCTGGATGCAATTGATGCGGCACGGGACGGTATCATAGATGCTGTTGTTACTTCGCCGATTAGTAAGAAAAGCTGGAAATTAGCCGGCGCCGAATGGCCCGGCCATACCGAAATGCTTGCAGCCCGCTGTAAATCACCACGAAAGGCGATGATGTTTGTTGCCGGTCCGTTGAAGCTGGCTCTTGCAACAATCCACGAAGCCCTTTTTGAAGTCAGGCACAAATTCACAATTGGCTGTGTTTTTGAGCCGATCGATTTGCTCAATGATGCCTTGAAAGACTACTTTGGTCTCGATAATCCTAAAATTGGCGTTGCTGCGCTTAATCCACATGCCGGTGAAGATGGTCAGTTCGGCGATGAAGAGCAGCGCATAATATCGCCCGCCATTTTGTTAGCACAGAACCAGGGCATAAATTGTCATGGCCCATACCCTGCCGATACGCTCTTTTTGCGGGCGGTCCATGGTGGATTCGACGGAGTTGTTGCAATGTATCACGATCAGGGTATGATCCCTGTAAAGCTGCTCAATTTTAAGCAGGCGGTTAATGTAACTATTGGCATACCAATCATAAGAACGTCACCTGCGCATGGTACAGCCTTCGATATCGCGGGCCGAAATATCGCAGATCCATCCAGCATGAAATCAGCCATAACCACCGCGATACATATGGCAAAAACAAAGAAGAGCATAAACGCGCAAGAGCACAAAAGTATAAGTGAGATTGAGTGTAAATAGTTTGTGCATTTACGACTTGTGTCCTATTATCTAATGGCTTATGCTCTCTTTATTATGCAAACGAAGCGGCAAATCCGGCAATTGCTTGAATCGGCAGGTGTTCGGGCAAATAAACGGCTCGGGCAGCATTTTCTGATTGATCTGAATCTGATGCGATTGCTTGTAGATTCTGCTGACATTCAAAAAAACGATTTAGTGCTCGAAGTAGGTTGCGGCACAGGTTCCCTGACCGAGTTTTTAGCTGTAAAAGCCGGCAGGATAATAGCTGTCGAACTTGACCGAAACCTAATTGAAATTGCAAGAGAGCAGCTTGTAAAAACCGAAAACATCGATTTTATCAACTCTGACATCCTCAAAAATAAAAAAACTATCAGCTATACTGTTACAAATGCATTAAATAATGCCCGTAAAAGATGCTGTGGCCGACTTTTGTTAGTTGCTAACTTACCTTACAACGTAGCATCACCAGTAATGTTGAATTTGATAACGGGCCCAGTAATAGCTGACGGAATGTATGTAACTGTCCAAAAAGAAGTTGTCGACCGGATGACTGCGGCTCCCGGCAGCAGAGAATATGGCATTTTAAGCATATTTATGGGCGCAACCGGTACTGTAAAGACGATAAGGAGGCTCAAGCCGGCAGTATTTTGGCCCCAGCCCAGGGTTGATTCGGCAATGGTCGGCTTTGTTCGAGATCGTGCAAAAGCTTGCCGGATTGCGAATATGGAATTATTCAGCGAGATTGTTAGTTTTTTTATGGGCCATAGACGCAAAACTCTCCTGGCTTGCAGCAGGCTGGGCCATGGCAGACTAATAAAAGTTCACAATTGGTCTGAAATCTTCGAGAAATGTTCCATTAATCCGGCACATCGCCCTGATCAACTCTGCCCAAAGAACTACCTTGCCCTCGCACAATATGCAGAAAAAACTTAAGTTTTTTTATTGAAAGAGCAGAAAATGTTGAGTATAATAAGAGTTGTTGACAAATTAAGTTGAATTATTTTAAACTACAAAATATCAAATTAGGCACCTGTGGGCGATATTAGGGTAGATTATTAAGCTTCTATAGAAATCTAAGAATATTATTCTGGGCAAGCGTAGAGGATTTGACTTAATCTATCTTTAAGTAGGAAATAATATTGCGTGCAACAGATTAAGCAAGGACAACAGACTCATCTAAAGAATCTAAAACTGCAGTGTCTTGTTTGGGGCGATAGGTTTGTAAAGCAATAATTTTAAATTATTGTTTGGGTTCGTATTGGACTCAAGGGGTGTGTATAATTTGTAAATTAGTTTTTATGTAAAATAAAGATATGATTAATTTTGAAATAAGAGTGAAAGTTAAATAAAGAAGGGTAGGGATTGGTATGTGTAAGAAAAAAGGTTTTACTCTAATTGAACTGTTAGTTGTTATAGCTATCATTGCATTATTGATGGGTATATTGATGCCTGCACTGAATGCAGTCAAGAAGAAAGCTAAAAACGTTATGTGTCAGTCTAACCTCAAGCAATGGGGCAATATCTTTCTTCTGTACACGGACAATAATGATGGCAAATTTAACACACGCTATGGCGATGGAGGCCGGTGGATGGACGCAATGGTTGATTACTACATTTCCACTGAAGATATCCGCCTTTGCCCAACAGTCAAAAAACTGGCGAATCCGGATGGGACACCAGGGATTGATTGGTGGGGCAGCACCTTTTTAGGCTGGGGAGAAATTCCTACCTGGGATGCCGGCGGAGGTCGTACGCCAGGTTATTACGGCAGCTATGGGGTAAATGGCTATATTTATGTGCCTGGGGAGGACCCGCTTTATAAACCGGCTAAAAGATTCTGGCGAACCCCTGCTGTTAATGGGGCAAGCACGATACCGATGTTCCTGGATTGCTATTTCTGGTGCGGATGGCCGGACGATGACGACTCGCCTCCGGAGTATGATGGTTGGCAGGAACGCAATGATGAAGATGCAATGAACCGTTACTTTATAAACCGGCACGATGGGTACATTAACGGTGTTTTTCTGGACTATACCGTGCAAAAGATTGGGCTAAAACAGTTGTTTACCCTCAATTGGCATAAAGGATTTAATAAAGCCAATGCATGGACTCTTGCAGGTGGTATCACATCATCGGACTGGGCAAATTGGGGAGATGGCTGGTTGGCGGACTTTAGAGACTATTAATTTTAATAAAGCCAATGCATGGACTCTTGCAGGTGGTGTCACATCATCGGACTGGGCAAATTGGGGAGATGGCTGGTTGGCGGACTTTAGAGACTATTAATAATGTTATGGAGAGGCGTGTTTTCCTTACTAATCAGCACGAGTACAAGAATAATTAAGTGTAGATAGAAATGGTAATTATCAAAGCAGTAGGAGACAGGAAGCTGCTTTTGTGCTGATAGAGTTGTTGGTAGAGATTTAAAAATACTGATTTAAACCGATCTGAATGAGTATAAAAGGATATACGATGATTAAAAGACCAAGGGGATTTACATTAATAGAGCTATTGGTGGTCATAGCTATCATCGCTATATTGATGGGGATATTAATGCCTGCCCTATCGAGAGTAAAAGAGCAAGCTAAGGAAATAAATTGCAGGGCTAACCTGCGTCAATACGGAATCGCCCAGAGCGTGTATTTGGATGAACATGACGGCCGCTATCCAGAGGCGTGGCTTTCTCTTGTTGAGACTGAGACACCTGTAAGCGGTTATCAGCGCTTCTGTCGATGGCACGATCCAAGATATCCGGCGGACGGCCCTTTTTGGTCATACCTGCCTGAGGATAAGGTACATTTATGTCCATCGTTCAAGGTTCTGGCAAAGTCCGAAGGGCAAAGGCATCCTGAGCACGATCCTTCAATTCCTATTGTTCCTTACTATAGCTATAGTATGAATGCATTTTTAGGTTCGACGAGATTAGAATCCAGAAAAGCTGCTCAAAAAATAGCCAACATAACAAGGAGGCCGGCGGAAGTGTTTTTCTTTGCTGAGGAGAACATGTGGACCAGGCCCGGCTGCGAGTATGTGCTCAATGACAATGCTTTGTGTCCCGATGACCGCGATTGGTTCGGCACGTTTCACAGCCCGCCGAGTGGAGATCTCAACGGTGGTATGGCCAATGCGGTATTTGTAGATGCACACGTTGAAGAAGTGCGTTCAGCTCTTAAAGAAAACGCAAGCGATGATTCTGAGAAAGAGTTTGGAGAATTTGAGAAGTATGGCTGGCCTTTTAAGGAACGACCATCTGGTTTATAATAAATTCTGTGTATATGAATTGGTTTTCGTATTTAGATAATCGCTGTTTTGTGTCGGTGGCTATGGCATTCAATGTTCACTGCTACAGGAAGCGAAGCGATATGACATGGGGCGGTCTCAACAAGACATGCCAAAGCAGTAGTATCCCCACCGAGTCCCTGTGGACCGATATCAAGAGCATTAATTCTCGAAAGTAAATCCATCTCCATCTCGGCATAAAATGCATCATTATTTCTCTGGTTCAGATTCCGACAAAGAGCCTTTTTGCTCAACAAACAGCTTAACTCAAAATTTCCCCCAATCCCTACTCCGACGATAAAAGGTGGACAGGCATCGGCACCGGCTAAGCGAACGACCTCGACAATCCAGTCAATTATTTCCTGCCTTTCTGCTGTAGGTTTGAACATATTGAATTGGCTTTTATTCTCACACCCCCCGCCTTTAGCCATGATTGTTAGCTTTATTTTTTCGCCTGGCACAATTGTGTGATGAATGACAGCCGGTGTATTTGAGCCGGTATTTTTTCGATTATTTAAAGGTTCGCCGGCAACGCTTTTTCTTAGAAATCCTTTTTCATAACCAGCCGAAACACCAGCATTAATCGAATCGTATATTGTGGCCTGTTTATTGCCGGCAGGGGGGCTGACACATACCTGGGAGCCTTGCTCAAGAAATACTACTGCAAGCCCGGTATCCTGGCACAATGGTATTCTTTCATCTTTTGCGATACGGGCATTTTCTATGAGCTGGTTCAGAATTTTCGCTGCCGCCGGTCTGGATTCTTTTTGTGCCGCTTCCTCCAGCACAGCTAAAACATCTTCAGGTAGTTCATATGCCGCTGATATACAAAGCTCTTCAACCGTATCGACAATTTTTTGAAATTCAATATATCGCACAATTCGTGCCTTTGGTCCGTATGAGTTGTGACTAAAGTTCTGTAAAACCTCCTTTGCTTTACACTAATCCACATTTACCTCATAGGTTTTATATGTTGTATTACCCACCGCGTCACTGACTTTAATTGTTAGAATATGATCACCTTTTGGCAGATCTTTCTCTGTTTCTATTTTGATTGTGAAATGCTCTTTTGTGGTATCATAAACCAAATCATCCGGCACGGTACCTATCCAGTCGGCGTTACTGTCAATTGTATATTCCAGTTTTCCAATCGCACTGAGTTGATCCATAATCTCTGTCTCAAAGACCATGTATTTTTTACCGTTTTGATCGGATGATGTTATTTTCATCTCTGCGGCAACAGGTCCGGTGTTATCAACGACTACCTGCTCACTTATCCTGCTGCCGGTTAATTTCGTAGAAGTAGTATTACTTCTTTCGTCGTTGGCGATTACTCTTACTTCGTATCGACCGTCCTCAACTGTTTTTCCGTCCCACTCAAAGACGGCCGCTTCAAGATTATCTTTTAATTCAATCCAGTTTATTCGTCCGACCTTTCTGAAGTCGATTTTGTAAATCAATTTATCGTCATTTTCATCCGTTGTTTTATAACTGATCTTAAATTTCCCTTCTTTGTTGGCTGCCTTGATTCGATCGATAGAGACTGATTCAACTTTTGGTGCCAGATTCGGAACGGTACTGGCGACTGCTATCTCCCTTATAAGCGGACTTCTATCACCGTTTTCGCTTTGCAAAACAAGTTTATATTGACAAAATCTGCCGAGAGGGCATTGTAATTGTACCGGTTCAGTCACTTCAACTAACTCGGTCCATTGTGAAAAAGTTGGGTCGTTAATGTCTTTGACGTTTCCGCTTCGAGAGGCCACAAGGACTTTACATCCTGCCGGAATGTCGGCTTCGAGTTGAAGTTTACCCCATTTGGCCGGCTGTTCTGCATCGATCAGATCTGAAATATAAGTCCCTTCAGATGCGAAACCCGAGTCTAACTTTATCAGTTTTGCAGGATTGGCCGTTCCGAGATACACGTCATCCCCGGCCACAGCGATCGCTGTTATCTGCACTGCCTGTTCATCCTCATAAATGACCGCCTGCTGCTCCGAGGCCGGATCAATACTGTAAAGCTGGGCTTTGTTTCCCGTGCCCACAAGCAGCTTGGTATCCTGTTGTGCCAGGCAGAAAAAAACAGCGGTCTCGTTGAAAATATTAGTCACGAAACCGTCCTGGCTTATCATGTAAATGTAACTGGCTGATTTTGGCACTGTACTGCGACGTACAGGTGGCGTTGGTTTGGTAGGTTGGGTTGTAACAGGTTGTTTTGTATTTGCAATTTCAAGTCTGCGTTCACCTGCACTGAGATTCGAGTTCGATCCCTTTTCTTCTTCCTCTTTCTCCTCCTTATCATCATCCGTTTCCGGCCGGCCTGCCGGGGGGCCTCCGGGCATTGAAGCAGCAAATTGTGTTTGTGTTTGGACAATCTTGGCAGTTGTCGCTGCTGCATATAAAGAGCCGACTGAGTTCGATGCATTTTCCGGACTCTTGCCATTCTGATTATTGGCATATGATTCCGGCGGGAATAATAATGCCGCAATTTCAGGCTGTTCACTGTCAAATAAGACAGTTGCACCTTCGCTTCGGGGATTTATCTTATATATTAATCCTCGACTATCGCTTCCGGCATAAACATATCCGTCTGGTCCGACTGCAAGTGATAGTATGTTCTTGTCGCGACTGTCGTAAAAAAGCTGCGTTTTTTTGCCTAAAGGATCGAGCCTGTAAATCTTGCCTTCAGGTCCGGTGCCCAAGTAGATATTCCCACCTTCATCGACAGCTATTGCAAAGATATACTTTGCATCGTTCGGTTCACAGACAATTTCCATTTTATCAGCTTCGAATCGGCACAGCCTGCATTTTTCCCCGCTTATACCAACCAGGAGTCTGCCGGCAATATCAGTGGTAATCGCGAAAATATGCTCGTTTGACAGGTACTCCTCAGCCTCGACAATGTCGTTTGGTTCCGCCAGGGTTGAGGCTTCATCAGAGTCCTCAGCATCGTTAGAGTCCTCGGCATCGTTAGAGACCTCGGCATCGTTAGAGTCCTCGACATCGTTAGAGTCCTCGACATCGTTAGAGTCCTCGACATCGTTTTGGTCGTCCTCCGGCTGCTCTTGTTCGGTTTCTAAAGGATAAATCTTTGAGATTTTATTGAGGCTGTATTTGTAAATGCCGCCATTAGGACTTGTCCCGAAATACACAGTACCGCCGCTTACAATGATACTGTTTATAGACCAAACATCTGAAAAATCATCGAATTCCTCAATTAGTGACTTGGCTGCCCGCCCAAGCTGGATTGTACCACGTGAGCCGATTACTACTTCTTCTATCTTGCCCTTAAGCATATCCGAACTGCTGTTATGACGTGTTACTTTACTGCTCACAGCCGGAGAGGTTGAGTTAAAGAGCAGGCATAATAAAACGATAAAAATTAATCTGATATTTATGTCAAATTTTTTCATTCTACAACTCACAATCTTCAAGAAGCCGCTTGTCCTTGTTATTCCAATACAACCAAAATTTCGTTTGACTTACTGCTGTTATATTTAACATTGTTTCTTTCGCTTATAGCCAGGGAAACTCGGGGAGTATACCGAGCATCTTCCCATATATTTCTATTGTTCCACAGTTACACGTATAACTTTCTTGTCGGCTATAACCGTACTGGTTTGAATGCTTTTTTCCATCCAGTGCTGATATGGCTGGATTCTCAATGTCCTCTTTGCATCCTGCAAAACCATTGCCTTGGTTGCCGGCAAATCGGGAAGTTCGGCCTTCTCAAGTGCAACACCGCTGGGTGGTAAAACGAGGATGCAATAGAGCCTGTCTCGGGGAATGTTCAGAGCATTTTTTAGCGCATCAATCAAATCCGGCATACTTGTCGCAACGAATCTATAGGGGACGGCTTTCGCAAGAAACTGTTCATAACCTTTCGATCCGCACACAATCAGTTCATATTTCCCGGGCGGCAGGTCTTCTGGTATTTCCATTGGAATTTTGTATTCATTTTTTCCTGCCAGGAAAGATTGCACAATTGCCTTGATCTCGATATTTTCACCGGCCTTGACCTTAGTATCTGACAAATCAACCGACCATATGCCTGAGTTGATGTTTTTAGGAGCGATACGAATATTGAATTTGATGGATTCGATATCAACCTTTTTAAATGGGTTATTCATAAGCAGCATGATTGACCCGATGCCTTCCGCCAGGATTTCGTTGAGACCAAGCCCGGTTGAGACATTCTCAAAGGTAATCAAATCCGCGTTTTCAACACCTATGGCGACATTATATTCGATCATATGGTCTGGAGGAAAACTACCGAGGTAAAGGGCTGCTCCGGTCAAAGCCAACTCAAGATATCTCGGAGTTAGCTGTCGATGATGAGCGAGCTGACAATTGTAAACTCGTTTTTCAGAATCGTTGTACCGGTCTATTTGTATCGTCAGAGGTATTGTTTTGGCAGTTGCCCCAATCCGTCCGATTACACCATCCGCTTCATCGGTTGTCAGAGCACCGACCGTTTCAACAACACTTGCTACCTTAAAAGAGCTAATGGTGTTTGATACTACCGTGTGCACTTTGCCTGTAGCCATTGGTAAATCAATCGGCCCGTGACCAAGCAGAAAGTGTCCAAAGGCATAAACCTTGTCCTCGACAACTTCGGTTACAGTGCCGAATGTTGAAATCTGAATATCCCCGCTGACCAACGGTACGAAAAGGCTGGCTCCCGGCACCAACCGCACATTTTCGCTGTTTTCGACATTGCCACTTCCACCTGCAACAACCATAAGTCCTAAGGGTTCCAGTTTAGTATTGAACTGCTCACAAACCTCGGCCGGGATGCCTGAGGTAACAAGGGGACACGGCAACGGATTGGCCCCTCCCAGACTTCGGCTTGACCGGACCGGACCGTTTGAATGCTGTCTGTATATCTCCGCGAAGTCAATGGGGGCGGAAAAATCATACATAAATGCCACTTGTGTGCCGCTTTGCTCGGAATGTAGAACTTCATTAGCCCGGCCTACCCGGAGAATATCTTCGATTGGAGTAGCGGCGTAAAGCGGTTCTGTGCTGTAAGTCCAGGTGAATGCCAGCGCTCCGGCAAGCCGGCCATCTATATAGACCGGCGAACCACTACAGCCGGCCACAGGCCCGGTCCGGATAAATCGCTCATCGGTACCTTTAACTAAAATTACGTCTCCTACTAAGTTTCTACCTGTGTTCATATTGTGGATGATATCTACAACTTCCATTCCGAATTTCTCGATCCCGGCGGTTCCGTACTCTGTTAGGCAATACGCGTCCATCTCGGGCTTAATTTCATCAATGCTGATATACTTTGCCGGGTCCCAGAGATCTTCTAAGTTGTTTGGGCTCTCAGTTTTGCTACTACCTGGAAGGATTACATCGGCTGCATAGAGCGAGATCCCAAAGAATACAGAAATGTAGAAGCCGATAAGTAAAAGACTCTGCCATGCTTTGAACATTCATATCCTTTCAGGGTAACACGCAAAAGCAAAATACTGCTTTTGTAACCGTAATTAGTTGCCTGTTAAAATTCTAATCGGTAAATATAACCATTGCAAGATAAAAGAAATATTACTAAAATGTTTATCCTTAGTCGGCGTACTGTAGAAATAGACAGATTATTTATAGGATGAACTTATCACATTTGGGATCCAAACATAATAAGAGGAAGCGAAAAAGCAAATGAAATCTGAACATCGTCATGAACTGAAAACGAATGAGTTAGCTGAGTGGCTGGTGAACTTGCCGCAGTGGCTTAAGGAAAATTCCAAAACTATCATAGGTATAACGGTATTGGTAGTTGTTTTAGTAAGTTTTTACGGCTGGAGACGTTACGATAAAAATGTTGTACAGATAAGGGAGCAAATCGAGTTTACAAAACTACTGGACGGAATATCTATAATCGAGAGTAATATCGTTGCCGCCCAGGAACAGGGAATAGATAATTCACACGAACTGCTGACTCATGCAGACAACCTGAAAAGTTTTGCGGTAAGTGTAAGGGAAAAAAATATGGCGGCTATAGCGCTTATAAAGCAGGCCGATATTCTTCGGTTAGAGCTGCATTACCGCCTTGGAACCATAAGCAAGCGGGATATGGAAGGGCAGATAAACCGTGCAAAAGCAAGTTATACAGAAGCCATGCAAAAAGCCTCGTCCAATCTCTCTTTAAGGGCTGCAGCGAAATTCGGGTTGGGACTCTGCGCGGAAGAACTGGGCAACTTCGAAGAGGCCAGGAAGAGATATCAAGATATCGTTGCAAGCGCCGATTTCGAAGGAACTATAACTATCGTTCAGGCAAAACGCCGCCTTAATAATATGTCTGAGTACCAGAAGGAAATCGTTTTTAAGCCGGCACCCAAAAAAGAACCTGCAGTTGCTACAAAATCCACGTTACAGATAAAACCGATAGATGTAAATCTACCCGCTGGGATTAATGTGCCTGTTGATGTCAATCAACCTATCGATACTAATATACCTGTTGATGTTAATCTCATCCCGCAAAAACCTGATTATACTCCACAGGTCCCTGACATAAATCTGGCACCGCTATTACCAGATGAAGTCTCAAAGGACTCTGATGTCAATGTACCCGTCGAGTGATTCACAAAATAAGGGATCAGGTGCAGAATTCGAGCCATTGATACTGCACGTTGGACATTCAATCAAGCAGCGCAGGCTCGATAAATATCTTCATGGTCGATTCAGTAATCTCAGCCGTCGTTTTATCCAGGATGCAATCAAGCAGGGTACTGCCAAGGTAAACGGCAAACTCGCCAAACCAAGCCTCAAGCTAAATCCCGGCGACGAGATAAGCTTTATCATTCCTGAGCCGCCGAGTAAGGAGATTCTGCCGGAGGATATACCGCTCGATATCATTTATGAAGATTCGGATATCATCATCCTAAATAAACAGCCCGGAATACTAGTACACCCGGCTCGCGGTAATACGCACGGCACTTTGGTCAATGCCCTGGCATTTTATTCAGATGAATTATCGAGCGGTCTCGGTGAGTTTCGGCCCGGCATTGTACATCGACTCGATAAAGACACTACCGGTGTGATGGTTGTGACAAAAAACGATACCGCACAGTGGAAGATTGCCAAACAATTCGAACTCCGGCGGGTCAATAAAACCTATCTGGCGATTGTTCACGGCACCCCTGAGCTTACAGCCGACCGCATAAAAATGCCGTTGGGCATTCACCCAAGGGTAAGAGAAAAATATGCAATCCGCCCGGAGGTCGGCAAAGAAGCGATTACTTTTTACGAAGTGCTTGAAGCTTTCCAGGGTTTTTCTCTATTGAAAATGACACCCAGAACCGGCCGAACACACCAGATACGAGTGCATTTGTCTTATATGAAACATCCGATTGTTGCCGATGATATGTATGGCGGCAAGCTCGTCTATCCCTGGCAGTTAGAAGATGCCGAGCCTGCCGTCCAGGAGCCGATTATCAACCGTGTTGCACTGCACGCATTTATCCTCGAATTCAGGCACCCGACCAGTGAGAAAATGGTCAAATTCAAAGCTCCTCTGCCGGATGATATGCAGAACCTGCTCGATATGCTTAGGAAATATCGAAGAGTTTGATTTGTGCGTGCAACCCACCCTCTTTGTTATTCCTGCGGAGCCAGGAATCTATTCTGTTTCCCTTCGGTGTCCTTGGCCATTTTGTTAGGTGCTTTTACTCTTGCGGCAGTTTTGCTAGGTCGGCGTCGGAGCCGGCGACCATCAGGATATCGTCCTCATAAATTACCGTGCCGGGCATGGGGACATTGATGATTTTACCATCTTGTTCCTTTTTTTCAGCGTTTTCAGCCCGCTTTATTAAGACCAGGTTGACATTGAATTTTTGCCGCAACTGAAGGTCCATAACGGTTCTGCCGTCGAAGCTGGCCGGTGCTTTTATGCGTCCCAGACTGTAGCCGGGTGCGAAGTCGATTTTTTCGCCGATTTGCGGTGCGATAAGCTTATAGGCCCATCTTTGAGCCGATTCGATTTCGGGGTAGATCACCTCGGTGGCACCGACTTTGGAGAAGACCTCTCCGGCGATCAGGTCTTCTGCTCTTGCATATATTTGTGTGACTCCCAATTGCCGGAGATTGACAACCGTCAGAATTGCAGACTCAAATCCGCGTCCGGTGCCTTGTCCTATGCCTATGATAGCAACGTCAGCCTTGTCAACGCCCTGTGCTTTAAGCGCTTCTTCATCAGTGCTGTCGAGCCTGACGGCGTGACTGACCTGGTCTGCAATCAATTCTATTGTTTCCCGATTTTTGTCGATTGCGATGACCTCTGCCCCGCTCATCGCAAGAGCGATGGCCAGTTTCTGGCCGAATCGTCCCAATCCTATTACTGCAAACCTTGCCATAATTTGTTCCTTATATTGTGTTCATTGTTCATTGTCTATGAACAATCAACTATGAACTCATAACCCATTTATCCGACGATTATTGATTCATCGGGATAACTGTATCGGGCCGGTTTTAGATTAAACGTTAACATTGCCAAAAGTGTCAAAGGCCCGAGTCTGCCGATGAGCATCGTTGTAATAATAATCAATTTTCCTGCATTTGTCAAAGAAGGTGTTATACCGGTCGTCAGGCCGACAGTACCCAGGGCCGAACCGGCCTCGAACATTATATCCGACATGGAGAATCCGTTTGAATTTTCAGTAACACTCAACGCCAGTGTAGCGATAAATAAAACTGCAACGAAAAGCAGTGTCACGGTGATTGCTCTACCGACGACAACTACCCGGACTGAGCGATTGAACATTTCAACTTCAGGTCGCTTTCTCAGAGCTGCGATGGTAGTCATTACAACCACTGCTAATGTTACAGTCTTGATCCCGCCTGCAGTCGAGCCGGGTGAGCCACCAATAAACATAAGCAGAATTAAGATAAATTTGCTGGAGGCTGACAATCCTTTAATATCGACCGTGTTAAAGCCGGCGGTTCTTGCGGTAATTGACTGAAAAAGTGCGCCCAGAACTCCGACTTTTTGCTCGGAATTGCTATGGCCTGCATAGCGCTCAAAGAAAAGTATCGCTAAGGCACCCAGGACTATCAGGCCTGCACTTACGGTCAGGACAATCTTGGTTTGCAACTGTATCCTTTTCGGCGCTTTCATCGAAAAACGGTATTGCTTAATGAAACATTTTTTTAAGAGCCGTTTTATCCTGTCAGCAGCGATATTAACCAGATCGTAGAGTACACTAAAGCCAAGACCACCTAAGATTATCAGTGGACATATAACCGTATACACCTGCCAGCCCCGGTTGTACCTGACAAAGCTCTTGGTAAATAAGCTAAAGCCCGCATTGCAAAATGCGCTGATGGAATGAAATATACTGCAGAACCATTGATTATGTTGCATTCCAGACCAGTTTGGTGAATCGTCCCACATCCAGAAGAGAGTTGTTGCGCCAACTGCTTCGATTAGCACGGTGCCGATAAAGATGAAGGCGATCATATTACCTATTCGACTGAGTGTGCGGGTATTTAGTAAATCCTGCATTGCAACTGATTCACGTACACTGAACGCCTGGCCTAAGAGAAGTGCAAGAACCGCACCGAATACTACTATCCCCAAACCGCCGAGCTGAATCAAGGTCAGAATCACTACTTGTCCCATCAGACTAAAATCCTGACCGGTATTTTTGACGATAAGACCGGTCACACAGGTTGCGCTGGTCGATGTGAACAAGGAATCTACAAAGCTCAGGTTCTGACTGCCTCTTGTTGCTGCCGGCAGCATTAATAGGCCGGCTCCGGAGATTATTAAAACCACAAAGCTCGCAATTAAGGTCTGCGTTGGATTTCTGCCTGAGGCTGCCAGATTTATACTTGTCCTGCAAAGTTTTATCACTACCTGCAGAACAAGGTATATACCCGCTGCAAAATGCCGAACTGCTGTAGTCTCTGCTTTTGTAGGCGCGAACCAACGGCCTGCTCCAATAACGGCAACTGCAAGTAAAAGCAAAAGCGGAATTTCATACCAGTTGGCTCGCCCAAATTGGGCTTTTGAAGTCGCATTAAACATCCGGATGATCTTTTCCACTACAAAGACACAGAGTAATACGACTTGAAGGGCATGTAGAATCCAGGCCGGAAGCAGGGGCTTATCGAAACCGAACAGCAAAATAAAAGTCGCTGCAACCATCGCGGCGGTCAACGCATTGACGCCGATTAATACCCTCTCCAGCCGATTGTTTTTATAATCTATCCGCATAAATCAACGTTTACTTATTAAATTTTGACTGACGATTGTAAATATAAACTCGCAAATCGCAAACTGAAAACCGAAAAATCTTCATGCTACATCAGCTAAGCCCAGTGAATCACTGAACTTAGAGATTAAGGCTCGGCGAATATTCCTGTGCTCAGGACGTGTTAACATCGGGTCCTGCGTTACCAGTTCGAATGCATTTTTTCTGGCCATCACCAACAAGTCGTAGTCATCGATGATATTTGCGATTTTCAAATCCGGCAAGCCGTGCTGGCGTGTGCTGAACATCTCCCCCGGTCCACGCAGCCGCAAATCTTGCTCGGCAATTTCAAAACCATCATTACTTCTGATCATTATTTCGAGCCGGCTTTTAGCTGTTTCATTGTCCGTCTCGGCGAATAAAAGGCAGTATGATTTTGCCTCCGACCTTCCGATACGGCCTCTCAACTGATGCAATTGTGCCAGCCCGAACCTGTCCGCTCCTTCAATAACCATTATTGTCGCATTCGGCACGTCCACTCCGACCTCCACCACAATGGTTGATACCAGCACATCAATTTTGCCTTTTCGGAATTCCGACATAATCTGCTGTTTTTTAGCAGATGGCATCTGGCCGTGCAGAAGCTCGACCGTGAATTCCGGAAAAATATCTTTAGACAGACAATGCCACTGGTCTGTTGCAGCTTTGATATCACCGTTCTGTTCGACGGCAGTAATCCTTGGATAAACGAAATAGGTCTGTTTTTTCGCCCTTAAACGCTCACGGATAAAATCATATGCCTTTCGTCGGTCGTTAGGATCGACCCAGCGTGTGACAACAGTGCCTCTACCCGGTGGCGAGTGCCTGATAATAGAGACGTCCAAATCACCGAATGCCGTCATTGCCAGTGTCCGTGGGATAGGGGTAGCTGTCATAACAAGGCAATGCGGCGTTGTTTGCTTTCGCAATTGTGCGCGTTGATGTACCCCGAATTTGTGCTGCTCGTCAATCACGACCATACCTAAGTTTTGAAATTCGATATCGCTTTGCAGCAGTGCTACTGTGCCCACGACAATGTCGATTTCTCCGCCTTTTATTTTGTTCAAAAGCTCCGTTCTTTTCCTGCCGGTCAATCCACCGGTTATCAGAACCCTTTTAACGTTGCTGTTTTTTAAGTATCTTTCGATGCTTATAAAATGCTGGTCTGCCAGAATCTCTGTAGGTGCCATGATCGCCACCTGCATCTTATTAGCAACCGCCAGCAGGGCGGCATAAAGTGCCACAACAGTCTTGCCGGAGCCAACGTCACCCTGCAGCAGGCGATTCATTGGCTTTGGTTTATCCATATCCGCAGCAATCTCAGCTATACAGTTGTTTTGGTCTTCGGTCAGCAGGAACGGGAAGCGCTTTCTTATTCTACTATCAATCACATCGGTACAAACACATGGAGTCGCCGATGAAAAATGCTGGACCTTATACCGGCGAAGTGCCAGTCCCAACTGCATCAGGAACAGCTCATCATACTTTAATCTGCGTTTTGCCTGTGCCAGTTTTTTTTCGTCCGGCGGCTGATGTATCCAGGCAAACGCATCCTTTCTGCCTATTAGATTGGTTTTCTTTAAAAAACTCTTGTCGAAAAACTCCGGTATAAGCTCGTTTAAGTTATCAAGCACGGGCCTTATTATTCTTTTGATTTGTCTGCTGGCCAGTTTGCTGCTGGCAGGATAGATCCCGCCGCTCAGATATTTGAGTGGTTCCGGATGTTCCTCATCGAGTATCAGGAATTTCGGGTTGGTCAATTGCATTTGATGTTTGTAAAGAGTTGCCTTCCCTGATGCCAGAATTATTTGGCCTGGTTCCAATTTATTACGGAGGTAGCCGCCATGAAACCAGACAATTCTACACATGCCGGTGTCATCGCTAATAAGGGCTTCGAATATCGGCTGCCTGCGGTAATTTTGATAGTCTATCGACTCAACCATACCAATAATGGCAATTGTCTGGTTTGGCCGAATTTGATTTATCTTGATCGATTCCGGTAGAAAATTCCAGTTTCTTGGAAAATACTCCAACAAATCTCCGACGGTCTCAACGCCCAGTTGCGAGAAGGTCTTGGCTCTTGCCGGTCCGACACCCTTCAAGAATTGAACCGACATAGATAAATCTATTTTTCTTTTTGTTTTTTCACTTACTTCTGTCATTATTACCGTTTCTTTTTGTCATTCCCGCACCTGCTTTAACAGGAACGACAATGCACTACTGGTCGAAGCCGTATTCACCATAGAGCTTAACGAACCGGACGTCACAGATGATTCTCTCAATCAATTTATCCGCTCTTTTTTCACAGCCTACGAGTTCCTGCACGCCTGTATAACCGACTGGTGCGATTATAATACCACCATCGGCAAGTTGCTCGACCAGCGTTTCCGGTATCTTCGGGACCGCTGCGGTAATCATAATCCTGTCGAAGCATCTGGTCTTTGGCAATCGGGATTTGGGCCAACCCAAACTACCGTCGCCCACATAGAACTCAACGTTACTAACACCTAATCTGCCTAAAACCGCCTGAGCCGATTCGGACAATTCGGGAAGTTTTTCTATGGTATAGACTTTTCTTGCCAGTTTGCTCAGGACCGCAGTTTGGTATCCGCTGCCCGTTCCAATCTCCAGGACATCGCAGTCTTGGTTGACGTACAGTTCCTGGGTCATCAGGGCGACGATATAAGGCTGGGAGATGGTTTGCCCCATCCCGATAGGCAGGGGCCCGTCGGTGTAAGCCTGTGAACGATGGGAATTTGGCACAAATTCTTCCCTTGGAACCTCGATCATCGCAGACAACACACGAGGGTTGGTAATACCACGCCCCTTCAGGTCCCACCTGAGCATACGCTGCCGTGCTTTTCCAAATGTGTTTTCCATTGCTATAGCTGAAAAAAAACCTTAAAAAAGGTAATTATGTACTTGACTTGGCGTTGTTCTTGAGCGATAATTTACATAGCGACTGCATGAGGCCGCCTTTTTGTGCGACCTTCCCTTAGGGGGCAGCCGCTCTTTTCATTTTATATATTGACTTTTAATCCATTCGAGGATATCTATTAGTTTCGAACCAATGCCCATCGATACCAGTTCTTTTATCTTACCAAAAGTTTGCTTGTCAATCTCGCTAACTCGTAATCCTAATTTATTTTCTTCGTATTTACGAATATAATATGCTGCCAAATCCACTAATTGCAGAGCGTAGCTCTTGGATGAGTCAATAAAGAAACCCTTCTCGATAATAGTGCTTGTTTTTACAATTGATGTAGAATTTAACCGTAGAGTTTGTAGAGAACGCTCGGCGTCGTTCAAAGTCTCTTTCTGTTCGTCAAAGATAAGCATACCTAACTCATTGGTTCCCATCTGACGGAGATAATGATCAACCTCCATGCATACAAAAGGTAGTGCCATTATATAAGGATTCACCTTAATACCAGGTCCATAGTGTTCTTCACAAAATATAGCAAATTTGCTTTTAATGATTCGCCTGTAAATGATTGCAATTTTATTGTCCAGAAGTAACTGCAGCATTTTATCACGAAAAGATAATTGTTGTGTAAGAGTTAGATGCTTAAATATACCACGTCTACTTTTCAGGTCCTTTGCCTGGACTTCAAATGGATCTGGCAAGGGGGCTCCGAAGTATTCTTTTGCTATATTATAAAAAAGTGTTTCTAACATAAACCATTTTGATTCTGGAAGAATCATTGCTGCCAAAAGAAATACAGGCTGTTGAGAATCCTTCAGGTTAAGCCCTGTGTTTCCTGACTCGTCAATATATACAAGATTCATTTGATAAGTCTCAATAACGATAGTGTCTTCAATTTCATTGATATTTTTAAAGCTTGTCCATTTTCTCCTCAAAGCCAAATAATATCAATGTTTGTTTTGGGCTTGAGGTGCTGAACAGATGACGGACACATGGCGAGAGGTTATAATGCCCCAATT
>CAZFOQ010000036.1:0-29827 GCA_964520535.1 uncultured Pirellulales bacterium
TGGGCGAATGGCTGAGTTATCCGGTCGTTCAATTATCATAGGACACGAGGAGAAATTCTGTGTGTAATATAATACCTATTGGCCAAGATCAATGGTCAGCGTCCCGGACACAAATCACTTACAATAACGAGCCGACCACATATTTACTTAATGCCCTAAAATAGATTGACCTGAGAGACCAAATCTGGGATTATATCCGGATGTTGAGTCTTGTTATTACTTGATTTTTATAGGAACTCTTTAGGGCAATTTTGGTCTAATTTAGGAGAAAACCTGTGACGGAAGCGGCAAATATCAATATCCGCTATGGCCGGACTCCCGACAGGAATATCAGTATTGACGATGCCGAGCTGGTTAATCAGTATCGGCAGGGCGGTTCTGAAGCAATGGAACAGCTTATATTGAGGTATCAGAATCGCATCTACAATGTCATCCTGAAAATTTGTGCGGACCCGGACGATGCCGCGGAACTCACTCAGGAAACATTTGTCAAAGTAATAGAAAATATCCATAAGTTCGAGGGCAAAAGCAGATTTTATACCTGGGCGTTTAGGGTAGCTGTCAATCTGACTTTGAATTACTGCCAAAGAAGTGCTAAGCTGAGACTTAGCTCTCTGGATGCTGAGAAGAGCCAATACAATAACCAGGAAAAGCAGGTATTGAAGGAGTTCTTAAGCGATGATAGCTCTCCTGATCCGGAGGCAGTGGCTCAAAACAAGGAATTGTGCGCTATGGCTGTTAAAGCGCTGATGAAACTTGACGACGCACAAAAAGCAGTAGTTGTCTTGCGTGATATCGAAGGTATGAATTATGCCCAGATTGCGGATGTATTGAACATCGAACTGGGAACGGTCAGAAGCAGATTAAGCAGAGCAAGGGGCAGGCTGAGAAAAATTTTGGAGGCCAGTTTGCTATGAAAGACGAATTAAATATCGACGAATTGTTGAATAGTTATGTTGATGGGGAGTTGACGGCACGGCAGGAAACCGAAGTCCGACGCATGATAGACAACGACCCACAAATTGCTCAGCGGCTGCAGCAACTGCAAAAATGCAAGATGTTGATGAGTTCTTTGCCTGCTGCCAATGCCCCGGCTCAGATGTTAGATAATATAAAAGCTTCGTTAGAGACAAGAACACCACCCGGTAAGCTTAGACCAGTTGTTGAAAAGCAGGTGGGAACGAGAAGTCTTCTCGCTCAAAGGATTATTACTGTCGCTGCTATGATTGGACTGGTGGTTGTTTTAACAGCCGTAATGTACACGATCGCACCTCCTGATACTGCCCCTGAAATAATTGAGGGTATGGAATCCGGCCCTACCGTCGTGGCTGCAAAGGTTTTTCGGAGCAGGCTTGAAATGAAAACAAGTGATTTTATTGCTGTTGACGCATTTATTAATAGAGCTATTGAAGATAATAGCCTTTCAGAATCACTTGCCCCGACACGGGAGCCGAATCGGCGTATCTATTCTCTGACTTGTAGTGAACAAGGTCTGAATTTATTGTTGGCTGATCTTCGAAATATCTGGAATAAGTTGGATGCAGCCACTTTCTTCATTGACACGGAAGTATTTGGCGAACAGGTAGTAATTGAAACGGTCACTGCCGAGCAAATTACTGAAATTATCAGTCAGCTCGAATCTAATAAATACATCGAAACAGCAAAGGATATCGCGGTTCTGAATAATATGGCTGAGCGTATGCCGGGAAGGGAAATCATCTCCGCCATAGAAGTTAGTATGGACGGTTTAATAACAATTCCAAAACCGGTCCTGACTTCAAAAGAGCCAAAGATTAAGGAACCGGTACCTCATTCGGAAGATGAACAAACAATTCAACTCACTATTATAGTCAATCGGTAGGGATGCTTAATATACTCAAGTCTTCGCTTGTTGTTGTTGATGTCCAGGGCAAACTGGCCCAGTTGATGCACGACAGGGAAACTCTGTTTAAGAACATCCAGATTCTAATTAAAGCAGCTAAAATACTGGATATTCCAATCCTGTGGTCTCAACAATGTCCGGAGTCTCTCGGCCCGACCGTACCGGAAATAGCGCAGCTTCTCACTGATTATGAGCCCATTAACAAGGCAGCTTTTAGCTGCTGCGGTCAAGAGAGTTTCAACATCAGGTTAAATGAATTCGCTCGCAATCAGATCCTGCTGTGCGGCATCGAAACGCATGTCTGCATTTATCAAACGGCACTGGATTTACGCCGGAAAGACTTTGATGTGGATGTGATTGCCGATGCCGTCTCTTCAAGAACACCGGAGAATAAACAAATTGCTCTAAACAGGATGGCAGCAGGGGGAGTCAATATCAGTTGCACTGATATGGCCTTATTCGAGTTACTGAAAACTGCCGAACATCCCCAATTTAAAAATATCGCCAAACTGATCAAATAGTTTTTCCATCGGATAAAAAATCCTGAACTCTATCCGGCCTGATCTTTGAGATTTATTTTTTGGAAGTAATGGTATAGAGGCGAGATCAGATTGAAACCCGTTGCCAAATCCTTGATCAACTTGTCACTGTAAAGTGTTTTGTCTATCTTTCTGTTACACACCAGATACATATTCTTTCTTTGGTACCAGTTTAGAATTTTCTCGGGTTTGTTTTTATCAATGATTCTTTTATATTTTTCACCTTCCAAAACAAAAGAGTTCTGCTTCTCGAGAAAGGAAATCGCCTTAAGGAATTCCTTAGGATTTTCATCAATCATCTCCCTAAATTTACCCATTATTGCCGGTGCGGCGTTATAAAATCCCATGCCGTATCGGTATGCATTCACCGAAAGCTCAAAGAAATAGCCGCAGACGTGTGTTGTCCAGTCCTTATTCTGATTTTTGAATGTAAACCAGACCGTGCTCCTGAAAGGCGATTTATCTTTGGAAAACCTCGTATCGCGATAAATTCTTGAAATGGTCTTATTCACCGCCGGAGTGATTTCAAAGCATGGATCGATATCCAGCATGATCTCGCCCAGATCCGATACAATGTGTCGCAATGGTTCCAGTACATATTCTTCATAATCGTTCCTGTGTTTTTCAAACCAGACTTTGTTGTTATTTGCTTTGAGGGCTCGAAGAAACTTCAACGTCTTGGGAGAAAATCCCTGAAAATGTGTCTGGTCCTGTTCGATCATTATTCATCCTCCTTTGTTGGTTCAGGATTTGCCTCGAACGCCGTAAGATTATCAAGGATTTGTTCCAGGTCTTTTTCAAATCGGTTGATTTGGCCTTCGGAAAATCCTTTATAAAAAAACTTTGTGTGTTCCTGTGATAGTTCGACGTATTTGTTTTCGAGATCTCTGTCCTTCCTTGTGCGTTTGATCAATATCACGCGCCTGTCCTGTTCGGACCGTCGACGGCTGATATATCCCATGTTTTCAAGTCGATCGAGCATACTTGTCAGGGTGGATTTTTTCAGTTGTGTCTTTTTCGCAAGTTCATTAATGGAGATATTGTCTTGTTGCCATAAAGCGAACATAATTCTGCCCTGGGCGGAATTAATCTCAATGCCGTAATTTTTCAGCATCCGCTCGAATATTCTTCCGGCAACCTGGCGAATCTTAGCCATCAGGAAACCCGCCTGCCGTTGTTGTTTCATTGTCTTTGCCATAATGTGAAGAAAGAAGATAATAACATAAAAGGAGAAGAAGATAAGACGAAAAGTCTTAATAGCAAAACTTGCCGGATTTCTTTTCCATAGAGATTAATATGCCTATGATATTTTCATCAGAATTTACTATTTCACCTGTTCCTTAATTTCTATCAGTGTTTTTGTTGTATTCAAATCCGTTGACTTTTTGATTTCCACAGTGATTCCTCTTATTTTTCCGTATCTTTTCCCATGAATGAATTGATCAATGTATTCTCTCTTTAGTTTACTCGCTGTTATGAACTCCTCTGCCTTATCAGGAAAATAAAACGTCGTCTTAAACGCGTTATGATAAATGGAAATCCAGCAGATCGTTTTTTTCTTTTTTGTGAGTTTATAAAGCCAATTCTTTCCATCCTTGTAATAGCGCCATTCCCCGGAAAACGAAGGATAGCTTTCATTGATAAAATCAAAAAATGAATCCCATGTATTTTTCGCTTTTCCAAGATAGCGACTTAAAACTTCATCATTCGGATATTCATCTTTATCATTTAAACACGGCTTTTCCATATTTCTCTCCTAAAAGCATATTCGCTCCAGGACTTCCGTTAGTTGGTCATCGTCCGGTTTTTTTGATTTATCATCCAGGATACTTAATGCCATGATCTTTTCCTGTATTTAACGGGGGTTGGGCATGGAACGATGCGCGTGAAAGATTTTCCATTGGCTATCAGTTTTTATAAAAACAACTGTTTCGGCAAAATCTACGGTGAATTTTTGCTCATCCACTGTCGTCACTGACGTTGTTCCATCCGCGACCCAAAGGGCTACGGTTGGGGAAATCAAAGTAATGTTTTTTTTGTTAAATTTGTAAGAGACGTCCTTGAGTCCTTCGAGTCCCTGTTTGGTTGTATCCAGTGACTCCTTGCGTGTCATCATAATTCTGCCGTCCTGAACAATAACGCCTTTGCACTTATCAAGGACATAATGAAATAATGCGTCTGCATCGAGATTTTCCGCCGCTTTGACAATTTCACGATGCACATTCAGAATCTCCTGTTCAACGGCTGTGTGTTGTTCTTTTGAGATATCACTTTTATTGTTCTGCACAGCCCAAACGACCGATACGCAGGCCAAAAAGAGAATTATTTTCAATTTGTTATTCATGATTTTTCCCTTTCTGTAAAAATTTTCGACTATAGTTTGAATTCAAAAGGTCCTTCTTGATACCATCCTTTTGCAAATGCAGGTGACAGTCGAAGTACGGTAAATTCCGGATCCTCTGCACCTCCCGGCCAATGCATTTCCCAGCCGTCCTGCCAGAGTTGTTTTTTGATGTCTTGGTCCGTGACTTCTTCTATTTCTCCGCCAAGCATCAGCGTATGAAACTCTGCCGGATTGCATAAGTAGACTGAGACCTTTGGATTGGCCCGGATTTGCTGCATTTTCACGGATGATTTGCTGGTTATGATGTAAACATCAAAGTCTTCCTTGTATTGCGCGATAATCTCTGCCGCGACAGGATTTTCTTTCTTGTTCCTAAGGTTAGACATCATTCTTGTGTGAGGATAACCATCACCGCCGTTTGTGCTAAGGTATATTGCATTAGCCGTTTCCATTAAATTCAAACATTCTTGTTTTAGTTTTTTCTCTTCCATTTTGGTACTCCTGTCTTGATAAAGAATAAATTCATTAACAATTGGGATATAACTTGGCTAAGCTTCTAATGATTCTCGAATATCTTCCAGATAATCTTTGCCGAGAAAAGGCTTGATGAAACGTTCGTATTCGTCTTCCGGGATATCAACTCCATCCTTGAGTTTATCCTGGACAAAATTCATCCTTTCCCTGAGTTGGTCACAGGCGAAATCTTGGCAATGTGCACAATTATCCAATTCCTTCTCGATCGAACAAGATCGAACGGTGCAGCCTGGGTCGCCGCCTCCTTCCAAGCATCCCTCACAGGATGTAATTGCTTCGGGCGGTATTTCAGAACCGAAATATTTCGCCCACGCATCACACATTAATTGTTTGTCGCTATCTGATTTCAAGTTCGTTTTGTACGCCGGGCATAAATCACATCTGTACCCGCATCTCGCTATGATTGGTTCCATTTTCTGCGCCTCCTTTTGGTATGTTAATGTTTTTAGGGCTTCTTAAGGTATTTATCTAAAAAAGAAAATATCTTCGCCACCGCTTCCGGATCATTCCGTATAATTTCTGAACTGTGGCCTTGAGGTACTATGGATAATTCTGATTCTATCTGTTGTGTAATCAATATCTGACTTAACTTCTCAGCTTGTGATAAGGGAACGACCGAGTCATTTATCGAATGTAAGAGTAATGTTGCAGGATAATTTGAATTAATGTGATTAATGGGCAGCAGTGCATCAACTTTTTCCTGATTTGAATTTGGCTCAAAACCCAAAATCTCCCACGGCCACAGCCCATTATCCAGTAAGAAAAAGCAAAGATTATATCTGTCCTCCTCAGTTTGAATTCGTATCTTTTTGCTAACCGGATCGTAAAGGTTGCTTTGTTTCAGTATAGATCTATCTGTGCTTGGCTTAGCAAATTCAAAATCGGCAAATCCGGATACGGCAATAATAGCCTGTGGTCGAGGTTTTACCGTATAGCCAGAGGTCATCGCTAAAAACGCTCCGGCAGAACCTCCAAGTACACCTAACTGATTAGGATCAACGTTGAACAATGAAGGGCCTTGTTTTTTGATCCAATTACAAGCATCACTAACATCTTTGACAATTTCCTCCAACCTTGTCTCTGGAGCCATACGGTAATCTATCGAAACCACTACGTAGTTAGCTTCTATGAGTTTATCCAATAATGGTTTTCTGGGTCGACCTATTCGGCTGCCGAACATAAATCCTCCGCCATGAATATATAAAACCACAGCACGTACTTCATCTTGAGTCGGCAAGAATACATCAGCAAGGATCTTTTGTCCATCCACTTCTTTATAAGTATAGGTTTGCTTACGATAGACATGTTCCTCTGATTTAGCATCTCTCACCGACTCTGTAAACAATCCTGCTCCAAGGTCGCTACCCAGTGTACCGGGAACCACATGCAGATATCCTCGCGGGCGAACCACACTAAGGGCATCGGCAGTGACGATGGCTTTCTCGAGCTTTATAGTTCCTTCTTTGATCACATTCTTTTCTTCAAAAGAGACTTCAGAGCCGGTCCGGCCATCTATTCTGGCTGATGTCCCGTAGCCCGATTTGTACTTGTTGTCTGTTACGATACAGTCCCGAATAGCATATTTTTTTCTGTTATTCGGTGCTCTCATCCAGAAATATTGGCTGCGTGTTATGATATTATGATGAAATTCAAAATCTTCCGCTGTTTGACAGGTCCAGACGGCGGCAATATCCGCTCCATCGACAATACAGTACCGCATGGCGTTGCCTTTGCTGATCCCGCCTTCAGCATCCCAGAAGATGGCCGGAATGTCGCATTTGTAAAATACACAATGGTCCACAACAACACCTTGGCCGTTGGCACAAATCGGGCAGCTATACGGCAGGGCCTGTTCGTCCCCGACAAACATGCATTGTGAAATAATCAGGTCGTTGAGATTTTTGCCGGATCTGAAAATCGAATAGCCCCACGTCCTCGGCCTGGGATTCCCGAGAAATTTTATCCCACGGACGGTGGCGTGATTTACCTCTATTTTTATAGCGATGGCGTGTTGTTCCGTATCGGGCCCTTCTCCTTTGACAGTGGACAATACGACAGGCATCATCGCAGGTGACCAGTCTTTGTCATCCGGAAGAACCGTCGCCTCGATGATGAACCGCTTGTCCGTGGAATATTGCCGCGAGTTTTCGAATACGACCATTTCAGTAATGCAATATGCCCCGGGAGTTATTTTGATTGTGGTCGGGCCGGCCTCTTTGCTGCTGTTGACAATTTCCGCCGCTCGCGCTATTGTTTGGAGGGGCTTCTCTTTTGTCCCCGGATTTATATCGTCGCCTTGGTCGCTATCTATATATATCGTCTCAGCATGAGCAAAGACACAAGCACCGAGAAGAATCGCGGCAAAAAGAGTCTGCCATATTAATCTTGTTTTTGTACTCATCTCTTTCTCCTTATATCAGAATTCCTCTTGTCTCTGGGTAAATAATCCCGCTCCTAATTCGCTCCCGGGAGTGTCTTTTGTTATATGCATATAATGACGTGATTTTTTATCCGTCTCGAAGTTGACAACTCCGTTCCTTATAATCCCATTTTCCTCAAAACTCACTTCTTCTCCTGTTTGGCCGATTGGTCCGGCCGCCGTGCCGTATCCTGAGAAGTATTTATTCCCGACAATGACGCAGTTGTTGATTTGATATTTTTGCCGGTCGCCACGTTTGCGCATCCAGAAATACTCGCTATTGGTAATTACGTTGTGGTGAAATTCGAAATCATCAGCCGTTTGACAGGTCCAGACACCGGAAATATACGCACCATCGACGATACAGTATCGCATCGCACAATTTTTGCCGCTTATACCTTCCGGCCCGTCCCAAAAAACCGCCGAAGCGTGACAGTTCTTAAATAGGCAATGCTCGACAATGAACCTGTTCCCTGTAGCCAGGGCCGGGCAATAAATATTCATGCCGTCGTTGTTACCTATAAACATGCATTGAGTGATAATCAGATCGTCCATGTTCTTGCCGATGCGTTCGATACAGGCATGCCAGTTATTCGGCAGGGGATTGCCCAGGAACTTCAATCCCTGTATCGTGACGTGGTTGATTTGCACCTTAAAAGTGAAAGTTTCCGTATGGGTGTCAGGCTTATCCGGTTTTCGCGGATCTTCCGACGATAAAATGATGGGCATCAAGGCGGGTGTCCAGTTTAGATCATCCGGCAGAAAAGATGCTCTTATAGTTAATCGCTTCTTTTCCGTATATGGCCGCTTATTAACAAACCTAACGCATCTATCAAGACAATAGATACCGGCGGAAATCAGAATAGTTGTTGGTTCGGGATCGGATGAATTATTGATTAATTCGGCAGCTTTTTGAATGGATTTGAGCGGCTTCTCTTGTGTGCCCGGATTTGTATCCCTGCCGTTTAGGCTATCCACATAGAGTACTTCGGCTTTGTTTTTCGGGGCAAATATCGTAACAAGCAAAGCGGCGAAGAGAAGCCGAATGTAAAAACTGCCGCTTGGTTTCATTTCCTTTCTCCTTAGCTCAAAATTTAGTATGATATAGAATAGTACTATATAGAACTATTTGTCAAGACAAATTTTTTCCTCATTTTTCGGCGTAAAAACGGAGTATTTTGAAAAATTTCAAAAAAATTCAAAAATAGTGTTGACAGGTTCGACAGATGTCGAATATATTCTATATAAATAGAATTTGGAGGTTTTAGATATGGTAAAAACAAGAAAAACAAAAAGAGAAAACAGGGAAAAACCGCCCGTGGAACTGACCGAAGCCGAATGGGAGATTATGAAGGTGGTCTGGGATATAGAGCCATGCGCCGCCGGCACCGTGCAGGAAACTCTTGGCCAAACCAGAAACCGGGCATACAGCACCGTCAAAACCACGATGGACAGGATGGTCGAGAAAGGATTACTGGAAATCGAAAAGATCCGGAACCTGCAGCTTTTCAAATCCTGCATCAGCGAAATTGACGCCAAGCGAGGGGAGTTCCGCAAAATGCTCAAGCGCGCCTTCGATGGGGCCCTGACGCCGATGATGCAGTTTTTGATTGACCACGAAGGTCTTTCAAAAAGAGAAGCGTCACAGCTTCGCGATCTTGTCAAATTGTCTGAAAAACGCAAAAGAGGAAAAAGATAAAATTGACGAAAAAGCAGGGAGAGTAAAAAATGAATGTGATAATCAACAATTTCATTACGGCGATAAACGAGACCGGCCGGGGATTCTGTCACTTCGCCGGAAGTATGTTTATCCAGTCCAACGTTTTAATTGTTGCACTTTTCATCATTGATCGTCTGATACGAAAGCGTGTCAGGGCGACTTTTAGATACTGGATATGGATGCTGATCTTTATCAAACTTGTTTTGCCGCCGACTTTATCGCTGCCGACAGGCATTGGCAATTGGTTTGGGGATTATTTTTCTGCCGATTCAATTGTCACGAATCAGCAAGCTTATTTTATCCCAAGCGAGTCTCCTGACATAACAACCTCGGTTAAAGTTGGAGATTATGCCGTCATACCAAAAATTCCATCAAGCGCCATTGAAACTTTTCGCGAGTCGACGGAACCGGTTCTGTCCGCAGTTCCGGCAGTTTCTGAGACTCCCATGACAATTGCATCTCCGGATGTGCCTGTTGCTCCTGCTTTAAACGCGCTGACCTGGCAGGGGGTTATATTTCTGCTCTGGCTTGTGGGTGTATTGGTCATTTCGGTTCTGCTGGTTCAGCGGATTTTTTTCGTGAGAGGCCTGGTTGCCCAAAGCGATCCTGCGAAGAACCAATTGGTTGATATCCTTGAGAAATGCCGCGAGCAGGTGGGCGTCCGGCGAAATATCCGATTGAGACTTTCACCTAACGTTACCAGTCCGGCAGTTTGCTGGCTCTTTGGTCCGGTGATTTTAATACCAAAGATACTTCTTGAACAATTATCACAGGATAAGCTCCGGGCGGTTTTAATTCATGAGCTGGCCCACATTAAAAGGGGTGATTTGTGGATTAATTGCGTTCAGACCTTTCTGCAAATAGCTTATTTCTACAATCCGTTCGTTTGGCTGGCCAATACGGTTGTTCGCAGGATTCGCGAACAGGCCGTTGATGAAATGGTGCTGGTGGCTCTTGGTGAAGCGGCACAAAGCTACAGTAATACCCTGATCGATATTGCCGAGATGGCGTTTTCCAGACCGGCTTTGAGCCTGCGCCTGGTGGGAGTCGTCGAATCGAAAAAGGCCTTAACCGGCCGAATCAAACATATCCTGCACCGGCCATTTCCAAAATCCGCAAAGTTAGGCTTTATTGGCCTGCTAACGATAATAATATTCGCTGCAATCCTACTGCCAATGGCAAAAGCATATAGGGTTACCAAACTTGGTGGATTATACGAAAAAGCGAAGGTATCTGAAGATTTTAAAGTAAAAGCAGGACCAACAAAGTTCGCAGCTAATTTTGTTGTGCGATGGGACCGTGATGGCGAGTATATTATTCGGGGGCCGGATGGTTCTAAATTTGGAATGCAAGCTTTACCAATACCGGATTTCCACACTCAAGCGACCTGGATGGACATTGCCCAGTTATATATAAGCCCCGACATAGAAAGATATGAAGTCATTGAACTTCGGGTGTTTGATCATAACAAACGCGAGCTTATAAGTGATGAGGATTATATTGGTGTTGGATATAACATCCGCAATTCGGTAGCAACCATTTACAGTATCGGCCAACTATTACCGGAAGAATTAGATGTCTGGATGCGTGTCATACATAAACCTTCCGGCACGATAGTAAGCCAAATCCCGGCACAGGAAAATGCTGTTGTTAAGCTTCCTGATAACATGCTTAAGATTCTTGAAATCAAAAAAGGAGTTTATAACTATTCCAGCGGGCCCTCCGGCGTGAATTGGACGGAACATCATTCCGAACATGATGAATCGGCAACTTCTGTTGCTTTTCAATTTAATGAAAAAGATAATAAAAAATATCAGATCTGTGCGATTAGCAAGGATAGCGAGCGATTTGTGCCGGATTACCCCCACTTCATTTCTTCGGTGAACGCCCGTATTAATGTCATAGAGATTGGTCTGCCGAAAGAGAAGATAGATCATTTTGAGATAACACCTTTTATCAGCAGGGACACGCTTTATTTTGATGGCATCAAGCTGCCGAAAGTAAGCGATGCATTTTCTTCCTGTCCTCTCGTTATGTTCGAGATAAACGGCTCGGAAGGCGAATTTACATCTAACATTCTATCGCCCCTTGAATTGAAGCTATATGCTTATGGCAACAAAAAGGTAACAGGTGTTTCAGGCAGTGCTGATAACTGGCGAAATACTTTTAAGATTGGGCAAGCTAAAGAGGGAACATCTGGTTTTGCACTCAAAATAAATGGAATGAGAACGAAGAATTTACACCTGGCATATTTCAACCAATCAGGTAAAAGAATTGATCCGGATAATAATAGAAACAAGTCCAGGGCTAGTGGAGGTTCAACGACAATTGGAGCTGATTCTATCAAGGTCCCTCTTGAGCAAATACATTCCGTGGGATTGCAGATATCAAAAGAGGGAATAAAAGAACAGCAAATTGATACAAAAAAACCAAATCAATTCAAAGCTGCTTTGCCCAACGGCGTCACGGTTGAGCTGCTTGGTGTTTGTGAACACCCAAGTGAAGGCAAACAATGGTGGCGGCCGGACGGGACAATGATAGATGACGATTTTCGGCCATATCGCTTTGAAAGATTTCGAAGAATGCGACTACCGTCAAACCAGCAGGAAAATAAGATTGTGGAACTGGCAGTAAAGGTAGCAAATTCCCGTAATGGTAATGTCGGCATAATTTGCAGCGGTGCAAATACAACTTTTGTTAATTGCTTCAATAACATTTGGGGAGGTACCACTGAGCTTGGTAAGCAGTTAGAAAAGAAAGATATTATAACTGGTGTTGCGACTGGACCTTGGGAAAGCGTGGCGAGTAGTGCAGCTAATTTCGGTTTCAGGCGTAGAAGTACCCCAGGTATTATTTTTACGGAGGCTTACAGTACTCAACAAGGGTATGCGATTGTAACAGTCACGCATAAAACAGATATACAAAAGGAGAATTGGCGGATAGTGGCCATAGATGAAGAGGGTAAGTTGCATAATGCTGATTCATACCAAGAACAAGAGATAGATGAACTAAAACAAAATATGGTTCATTTTAGAAAATTGAAAAGTAAACAAATTAGACGATTTGAATTCCAGACCCGACCTTATGAATGGGTAACTTTCAAAAACGTTTCACTCCAGCCGGGCATGAAAACCGATGTGCGAGTTGAGACAGCAGATTACACTGAAAATCCACTTTTTCAGACAGATCAGAACGAAAAAATCATTGGGATTATTAAAGATGTCAATGGGAATATTGGGGAGATTACATCAGAATATGGAGACGCAATTTATGGCAATAACATCCGATACACACCAAGCCTCTATCTTGGCAGAGTTCGCAAGGGTGTTAAGGTACAATTGATGTATCCCAATGTCATCGAGAGTCGACACAGGATTCCCATCATCAAAATAAAAACCATTAGCGAATGCCCTGGCCTTCACACAGGTACTATCGGGTGGATTCAACTCAAGAATACAAGTTTTAAAGATCAATTTATTGCCTACGAAAATATCCCTCTTGAACCAAATCATAAAACAGAGGTGCAGGTTGAGGCAGGACTGCTTAGCGAAAAGGAAAATGTTCAGCCGGTACGACGTTCTGTCGCAGCGGGCACAGGCGAACAAGGCAATGACAAGATAATCCTTCAGGCAAATGTCTTTTCCGTCAATGCACCGCTATCATTAATCACCAATCACTTACGCGATGAGCTTGGTGTAAATAATACGACGACGGACCTGGACGAAACTCAAGCGGCACAGTTTAAAAAATGGATAGCCGCTTTACCCGATACAACAATGATATCAAGCCCAACAGCGCTTGTATTTGACGGCCAGAAGGCGGATTTGAATGTCACAAGCCAAAATGAATTTATAGTAGATTATGAAAAAACTTCCGATTCGCCGCCGCAGTACAAACCAAAGCGGCAAAAATTTACAACCGGCGTGGAACTGTTTTTTATTCCTGAATTAAAGCACGATGATAATCTGATTATTTTAACTTTAGACCTCAAACAGCGAGACGTAGTTAAAATCGAGAGCAAGCCTCACGAATCAGGAAATCAAATAGAACTTCCAGTAATTGATACGACGGAAATCCATACCCAGGTGGCCGTCCCTTTGGGTAAATACTTTTTAGTCTCAGCCGCAGGGATGTATTCAGCGGAAAATGGCTCCCAACCTGATCAACCGGTAAAGCAAACGATTCTCTTAGTTAAAGCCGATGTGCAGGCCGAGGTCAAAGGGGAGCCGTCTGACAGTAGAATTCCAGAAGAAATAGTTGGGACGTGGTTCTTTGATAATCCTATGGGCGATGAGGAACAGATGGCTATTTTTAAAGATGGCCGAGCTGTTGTCTTGTACTCTAATGGGCACAAAGATCAGACTCGTTATGAAAATGGTTTCATCGAGTTAGCCGAATACGGCAATGCCAGATTCAAAATGGCTATTCTTGAAAATGGTACCATAGTACAATATCTTGATACAGAAACCGGCGGATTAGCCAAGCGATGGGTTCGTATAGATTCTCAACCACACATCGAATTGCTTAGACCACTCACAGGCCAGGATAACAGTCAAACCGATGTGTTGGATGAGGTTGATTCGCAGACGCAGGCAGAAGTTCTCAAACAATTGAAGGATATCACGCAGGTAATGATCCAGGCATTCAATGCCGGTGATATCGATACAATACTTTTTTATTTTACTGATGATGTAATATCGCTGCCGGATCAGCATGAAGTCGCTATCGGCAAAGACGCCTTGCGCAATCTGTACCTTAAAAATAAAAAGGAAAATACGAAGATCCATTCAATCAATAATCTTGAGCAGAAGTTGTGGATTTGCGGGGACTTCGTTTTTGAGACCGGCAAAGTCGTAATGTCTTTCACAACTCCAACGACCCGATTTCAACTAAGTGACTGGCGAAACTATGTGACTCTCTGGACCAGGCAGCCGGACGGCTCAATTAAAACTATGCTTGAGTCCTCGAATCCGGCCTTAATCCCGGAAGATGGAAATATCCCTGAGCTTGCGACACCTATAGTGATCGATGTTGCTTCCGGCACGGAACCATCGGATGATAATATGGAGGCCGTGTATGGGCAAATCAGACAATACGAAAGCACATTTCACAAAGCTTTTATTGAACGTAATATCGAGGTGGCGGCCGGATTTTATGCCGACGATGCAATCCTAATGCCGTGGAGGCAAAACGCTCTCAAAGGCAAAAAAGAAATCACAGAACATATCAATGAAGATATGGCAAAATCACTTCTGGTGAATATGACCCAGAATGTTTTGCATATCGAGGGCAACAGCCGGATGCTCTATGCGGTCAATCTTTTTACCTGGACGTTCAAAGATGCATCTTCCGGGCAAGATGTAACTATGCCGGGCAAAGGAGTGCATGTATGGGCACGGCAACAGGATGGTTCATGGAAGATTCTTCTCGACCTGCACAATGTCAATGTCCCAATGAGCGGAGACTAAAAGCAGGTTGCTTTAATATAGATTCTGATTTTGAATCAAGAATTCAATCCGGCATTTTAATAGCACATGTAAAAATCATTTCATATGAAGCTTGTCTTTTTCTGAATTGGATTTGTTCCAATTAGTTTCAGCTTTTATCTGATAAAGCCTCTTTTCAGTTATATAGACTAAAAATGTTTGTTATAATCATCAGGAAATGGCTATATATAGTTTTTGGACTTATGTGCGGTTAGCAGTGAGGCTCAAATGAAAGTTCAGTGCGAATTGTGTCCGAAAAACTGCCTGATTGAACCGGGCCAGAGCGGCGAGTGCCGAGTAAGGATCAATATCGACGGCGTGTTGCGAACTGTAGTTTACGGATACCCGTGCTCGATCAATATTGACCCGATTGAAAAAAAACCTCTCTTTCATTTTTTGCCGGGCAGCTCGATTCTCTCGATCGCGACCGTTGGATGTAACCTTCACTGTAAAAACTGCCAGAACTGGGAAATATCACAAGCCAATCCGGAAGATGAAAACATCTCGGCATATTTTTGTCCGCCTGAAAAACTCATCTCCCTGGCAAAAACCAATAAGTGTCAGTCACTGGCATATACATACACAGATCCGATTGTTTATTACGAATATACTTACGACACGGCAAAGTTGGCTAAAGAAGCCAATATACGCAATGTTCTTGTCACAGCCGGGTACATAAACGAACAGCCGTGGAAACAACTGCTTCAATACGTTGATGCAGCGAACATAGATTTAAAGGGAATCACTGAAGATTTTTACCGCCAGGTCTGTTCAGCTACATTAAAGCCCGTCCAGCAGGCTATGATTCTGGCCAAGGCAAGTGGTACACTCGTGGAAGTGACGAACCTGATCATCCCGACGCTGAACGACGAGCCGGAGCAGATACGCCAGCTTGCCCGCTGGGTCAAAGCGAATCTGGGCGGTGAGACGCCGCTGCACTTTTCAGGATTTTATCCTCGTTATAAAATGCGTAATTTGCCGCCGACTTCGCTGAAAACATTAGAGACGGCCCGAGAGATAGCAATCTCCGAGGGACTGGACTACGTGTATATAGGAAATCTTCGCAGCAGAGAAGGTGAAAACACATATTGTCCCGCCTGCAAAAGCATGCTTATCGAACGCAGCGGTTATACAATCTTACAGAATCGGCTAAAAAATGGATACTGTCCGGATTGCGGCAAAGAAATATATGGAGTGTGGAAATGACACGCAGAAAGTTTATTAAGAAACTCATAGGAGCGGGTTCGGCGATTGTCGTTGGTGCTTCGTGGCTGATAAAGAAAGCTGCGCCACGCAAATTCATACGGGCGGTTCGATTAAAAAAATATCCCGGTTCTTTGAAATCCCTGGGAGATATTTCCAAACAAAGCAAATGGAGCGGTTAATATGAAAAAGCAAATAGGCAAATTCAACCTGCAGAAAATTCTGCAGCGATTGGTAATTGTGTTTCTTTGCATTTCCGGCCTTTTCATTTATTCGTGCAAAAAAGAAACCCCCACACCGGCACCTGCCAAGGTTGTTCTGCATTCACCACTTGCCGAGATGGGGTGGTACACTGCTGATACCAACGCTCTATGCAAACAAATCGAAGGCTTTTACCAAGAAGCTCAGGTCGAACCAATAGAGAACGTTATTGCGTTGATTCTTCCGCATGCAGGGTATCAATGGTCCGGTCAAACCGCCGCCATGGGTCTCAAAACTATCCCTAAAGAATATAAACGGATCATCGTCATTGGCCCAAGTCACCGTGTCCCTATAGTGGAAGTGCTCAGCGTGCCCAGAGCAACACATTATGAAACACCACTTGGGCAGATACCGCTGGATGTGGAGTTTATAAATAAACTTCTAAAATATTCGCCGTTTCAGAATATCCCTCAGACACATAAATATGAACATAGTGTTCAAATAGAGCTGCCGCTGTTGCAATACAGGCAGAAGGATTTCAAGCTTGTACCGATTGTAGCCGGACAATGCTCATTGGAAACGATTGAAAAAGCCGGCACAATTCTGAGAAGTCTGTTGGAAGAGGAAACTCTTGTAGTTGCAAGCTCGGATTTTGTGCATTATGGTCGCATCCATGAATACGTTCCGTTCACGGAAAATATCCCTGAGCAAATAAAAGAGCTTGATATGGGTGCTTATAAGCACATTGCCAACCTGGATGTCAAAGGCTTTCTGGAATACAAGGAAAAGACGAAAGCGACAATATGCGGTTCTGTGCCGATAGCGATTCTGCTTTCAATGCTCAACGAGCCGTCTGAGGCACATTTGGTGCACTATGCAACTTCCGGTGAGTCGACCGGCGATTTTTCCAATTCCGTCAGTTACCTTTCTATCGCCTTTTCGGGAAAGTGGGGGAACCCTCCGGAGATTGAACCGCAGGCAAATAATCCGGAACTGACCGATGCAGACAAGGAGCAACTTTTGACCTTGGCCCGCAACACAATCGTTTACGCTCTGAAGAAACGACGAGTACCGCAGGTATCTGAATTAGGTGTTACAATCAGCGATGCAATGAAATGTCCACGCGCGGCATTCGTAACACTCAGGAAAAATTCCCTACTCAGAGGCTGTATCGGCGATATCGTTCCACAGCAGCCGTTGTATATGTCCGTACTGATAAACGCAATTAATGCCTGTTTTAATGATAAACGTTTTCCGCCTGTGACAGAAGCCGAATGCGATGAGATTACAATCGAAATTTCTGCACTGACAGCACCCGAATCCATCGCCTCTCCGGATGAAATCCAAATCGGCGTACATGGTGTTATTTTGAATAAAGACGGTCATTCCGCTGTTTTTCTGCCTCAGGTCGCACCCGAACAGGGCTGGGATGTCACTCAGATGCTCACAAAGTTGTCCCTAAAGGCTCAGTTACCTGCTGACGCCTGGAAGGAAGGTGCGAGCTTTTTGGTCTTTCAAGCGGTTGTTTTTGGTGAGAATGAGATATGAAGTTTGCCCGGGGCCTGCTGATATTTAGTTACGGACTGTTTTCTATCGCTGCCCAGACGTTGCTCTTCCGTGAGTTTATCACCACGTTTGAAGGCAACGACATAAGCGTTGGCATCTTTTTCGGTTCGTGGTTCCTTTGGGTCGGCCTGGGGGCACTGCTGGTTTATAGAGCCGAGAAATTTGCCCGGATCTTGCTGCAAAACATAGAATTCCTGTTTTTAGCTTACGTGCCGGCTTTTATTCTCCAGGTGATACTGATTATTCAGGCACGGGAAATTGCAGGTATCGAATCATATGAACTATGGTCTGTACGAGCGATGCTTCTCTCGGCAATAGTGGTCAATGCGCCGGTCAGTTTAATTACCGGAATACTGTTTCCTACTGCCTGCCGGTGGATTGCCTCAAATGGGGCTCAGTTAAGAAATGTGTTTGCCGTCTCACATGTGTACATTATTGAAGCGGCCGGAAGTTTTATAGGAGGACTTGGAGTTACCGTCCTTCTGGGACTTGGCGCGAGCCTGGTAGAGGTTTTTTTTATACTTGTTTTCATTCTGACATCATCTGTTTTTGCCGTCCAGTTTGTAACAGCTCGTTCGCAGCGTATGTCCCGGGGCAAAAATCTTTTGTCACGGAGAATAAAAAACGCTTTGTCATTTTTGGTTCCTCTTGCTGTCTGTCTTTGCCTCTTCCTTAATGTAGACAGGGTATTGTCGGATTATGTGCGAGTTATTAAATGGACGAAGTTATTGCCGAAAGATGCTCTTGTGGGCTCGTTCCAAACAGCTCAGGCAGAGTATCTCTACGGTATTTACCAGGGACAGTGGATTGCGATACGCGAAGGCAGCGTAGTCGAGGCTTTGCCCGATGAAAGTTCCGCCGGTAAAATAGCGGCCATCAGCCTGTCTCAAAAACCCGATGCAAAGGAAGTTCTGGTCATCGGCTCCGGACTGGGAGTTTGCAATAAATTTTTAGACTTACCCCAGATCGAAGGAGTAACCTGGGCACATTGTGACAGTGAATATGTAAATAAGATTAACAGATTTATTCCGACCGATCTAAGAATAACCGATCCACGATTACACGCTCTTTCCTACGATATTCGCTCGTTTTTGGCCGGGGAACAACAATTGTACGATTTCGTAATTCTCAACCTGCCTGATGCCACCAATTCGGTCCTGAATCGGTATTACACGCTTGAATTCTATCGCCTGATTAAGAAGGCATTGCGTCCAGATGGCGTTTTGGCGGTTCGGGTTGCAGGTGGGGAGAACATTATAGGCACCGAGTTAATTAATCTTGGCGCCTCGACTAAACTAACACTTGAGACAGTTTTTTCACAACTTGTCCTGGCACCAGGTGACGACACATGGTTTATTGCTTCCGATTCCAATGAACTTACCGGTGATCCCGGAATTTTACGCGACCGTTTTGCAACAATTGAAGGTGCGAGTAAAATTTTATCGCCACAGGCTCTGCTTTCAATTTATCTGCCGGATCGTGCCGAGATTGCCCTGAAGTATTACTCGCTTGCGGACCTGCCTGAGAGCTTGCTGATTAACCGTGACGCAAGACCGCTAACACATCTATATAGTCTGCTGCTTACAGCAAAACAGTCCGGGGCGCCTATAGCCAGATTTGTCAAACTACTGGCCCTGACCGGTCCCTTAGTCTTTCTGATTCCTGTCTTTGTTTTCATTACTTTACGAATATTTTATATTTCGTTGTTTGCGAACCGGCAGTCGAGTATCGAGGATAAGGATACAAGCTTCGATAGTTCGTTTCTGATTTTTTCAGCCGGCTGGACTGGAATCGGAGTAGTTATTGTTCTTATGTACATATATCAGACCCGCTTCGGCTCGTTGTATCTGCATATCGGGATTGTTTCATCCTTGTTTATGGTAGGATTAACAACCGGTGCGGCTCTAATTTCGTATCTTGTCAAGCGAACCTCGCATCTTGTTTCAGGATTCCCGCTCTACGCATGGCTATCATTTGCGGTCATACTCGTTCATACTCTGATACTTGCCGCAATTGCTTTCTGGCAGGTTGAGCAATCGAGTGAAACAGCAAGATCTCTGAACTTCTCCTGGGAACCAACACATTTGATTTTTGCAGCGGCATTTTTTCTAAGTGGCTTATGCAGCGGCTGCTATTTTCCGATCGCTGCAGGGCAGCTTGCTCATTCCGGCTTTGAGCCGGGCCGGGCGGGCAGCAAGCTCGAAACCGCCGACCATATTGGAGCATCGGCAGGGGGGGTGGTGACAAGTCTTGCACTTGTTCCTGTGCTTGGGACAAGAATGACGCTCCTGATATTTGCCATACTTATTCTGGCCAATGTGCCGCCTGCTGTAGCGAAAATATTCAAGGGCGTAAAAGTTGCTTCCAGCGAAGTTGTTTTTGAGTTTCGCAGGCTTGGCTATATCCTGTTTGGCATCGGGATATCAATTGTTATATGTTCGAACCTGCTCGTGAAAGCAGGTGCTCGGCTGAGGCCGGCACTGCCGGAGCATGCGGCCCAGGCCATGGCCGGGCAATTAGAGCTCGCGGCAGCTTCAACCAGCATTCCTGATAGTGGCAGGGCAATAAGTTACTTTAAAGTACATGAAGACGATGGAACACTGATGGGATATATCTTTAGTTCCGAAGACATGGCCCCGGAAATTCGTGGTTTTGGAGGTAAAATCAACCTCGCTGTTTATGTAGATACTGCCGGCAGATTAATTGATTTCCATATCATAAGCTCAAATGAGACGCCTGCATATTTGGAGCTTCTGGCCAAATGGCGTGACTCTTTGTGGGGACATATGCTCTTCGAGCCCAAGCCCTTTACTGATGTTCACACGGTGACTGGTGCAACTGTAAGCTCTAACGCTGTTCTCTCTGCACTAAAAACCTCAGGCCACAGATTTGCCGGGCAAATTCTCGGCCGGTCTATACAACCTCAGGTCATTGCACAAAAAGGTATGGCCAAATATCTGCCGGACCTGAATGGGATTTATCTGGTCACTGCTTTTGTTATGGCCCTGATAGTAATCTACTATGGTGGATTCCGGAGCAGATTGGCGGTGCTCTTGTTTAATCTTGTTCTCGGAGGCATCTGGCTAAACGCACAATATTCCACCGAACAAATTGCCACTATATTGTCTTTGCATGTTCCTGCTGTTGGTCTGACAGGTGCGTTTTTATTGTTGGCTGGAATACCGCTTATGGTCATATTCTTTGGCAACATCTATTGTGGCTACATTTGTCCGTTTGGAGCAATACAGGAATTACTTGGCTATATCATTCCTCGCAGATTCAAAAGACCTCTGGCCGCCGAAGCGATGCAAAAGGCAAGATTTCTCAAGTACCTGGTTCTTCTCGTGTTGATTTCTGTTTTCTTTGTATCGAGAAATCGCACAACTCTGGCAGGGGACCCGCTGATTTCAATTTTTAACTTTCGTTTTACAAATTATGATTTTCACACGGCAGCCCTGTTTATCATAACGACAGCTTTGGCAGGCTCAATTATTTATACTCGATTTTGGTGCCGTTATTTATGTCCGGCAGGAGCTTTTTTATCACTGCTCAATAATCTGTCAATATTTAAGCGACACCTACCTGCAAAACGATTTGGTAAATGTGAGTTCGGTCTTACTCCGGCAGATAAAATGGACTGCTTATATTGTGACAGATGCCGTTACGAAATAAAGAAAGTTCCGGCAAAAAAACATTTGCCGTCTGCCCGTGATATACAGACAAAATTTCGGAATCGATATTTACTGGCAGCGGTGATTATAATAGCGGGATTTGTATCTGTATTTTCAATAAACAGGTTTTTACAGGTTGTTTCGGTTAGTTTTGACCGAGCTTTTGTTTCTACATCTTCCGGTGGGCAGCCACGAGATGTTGACTTGCAACAAATTCGCAAAATGATTCAGCAAAAAAAGCTTTCCGAAAAGGAAGCGGAATTTTACAGGAAGGTCGAATAATACCAATCATAATTAAAATTTGCGCCTTTGTCATTTCGACCGGAGGGCCACAAAGTGGCCCGAAGTGGAGAAATCTATTCAAAACAGATTTCTCGACTCCGCTTCGCTACGCTCGAAATGACGAACCAGCGCATTTATTATGTATTATTGGTATAAGACTTTCTTTTGTGTGCGGTTTTTCTCAGTGGGAAAATATAAGTAAGTGGTTTTAGAATCTTCGATCGTGACTATCAGTTTATTATTGCTCGGAAACGATATCTTTCAATATCTTAAACTGCAAATCGAATACGGCCCTCAACTGGTCATCAGGAACAACATCGCCTGTTATGCCCATATAAGCATCCGCAAATCGTGAGCCAAATCCGATGACGGTTACAGTTCCTTTGCCGTGACGAACACTTGCAGCTATTGGTGTATTTTCCACCCACAACAACGGCTTGCCTCCTTCAGTTGCACAAGCTGAGTCGATTTTAATAACAGGCCAATCTTCCGATGCCTTCAGTTGGCCCTTTAGGCGTCTGTTGTGATTAACTGTCATACCAAAAGGATACAACAGGCTGTTTGCCGTTGACTTGGTATTTTCCGGCGAGTCCAGGATAAGCACTTTTCCGCCGGATGCAACATAATTGACCAGATCTTCGCGAAACTCGTTATTCACAGTTAAATTTGGATGTGTAAAGATGAGCAAGTCACCTGTGAATGCATCGCGGCCACGTTGGCGAGAGGTAAAGTAACCAAGGCGTAAAATCCACCGTTCAAAAATCCCGAATCCGTTTTTCTCTCCTGAGATGAATCCGCTAATGGGTAGAGGTGCATCAGACACTGTGCGATCTACCACAACTCTAACCATTGGCTGTTCTGCTTGTGGAAGGGGCATAGAATACTGGTGGATTATTCGCGTACTTACTGCCGCAATCGCCCAACCGAACAATCCCGCGCCGACTACTACTAACCATGCTCCGCTCCAGCTTCTTGATAATATCAGCGTGCCGGCGAGGATCAAAAGCCCAAAAAGAATAAGGAAAGGCCGCGGGTCGAAAGGGAAGTTCCGGTGATTAAGCCATTCGAGCATACCAAGCATTAATTCTGCTTTTCCCGGTTCGAAAGTCGCAAAGTTGGAAAAAACAGTCGAGTCGGTGAAAGCAACAACGCGGCCGTTACTATAATGATCCGCCCATAGCTGCACGAAAGCACCGTACCGCATTTCAGCACGGTTTTCGACCTGGGGATAGAAATTGCTTGCGTGGTAATCAGCCGGCAGATTTTTCAGACCAGTTGAGCAAATAACCGCCTTGCCATAACTTTTTCCGGGACTGACGGAGCAGGAGACCGCAAGGTTTAACGGAGGCATTTTTTGCATTATCGGGTGTGGTATTAATGGCAGGGGGTAGAGCTGCCTAAAAATTGTATCGATGTCAAACAGGCAATCATAACGAAAACTGAAACCGAAAATCTTCGCTATATCGTTAATGAATGTGCCTGTATTGAAGACGTTCGTATGTTCACCAACAAGCATCAGACCACCTCCCCGTTCGACAAATCGCTCTATTGCTGCTATTTCTTCCGAGTCGTATCGGGAAGTCGGGACTTTAACGACAAGAACGTCACAATTCTCAATAGAAGCATCATCAATCGGAACATCGAGGCGGGACATATTATAGAAGCGGGAGCAGTAATCATAAATGCAGGCGTAGTTGTAACCGGAATCATGACCGTACCAGTTCGTATCGAATGGCTTATCGGTCGGTTCCCAATCCGAGTGATATTCATCGACCAAAACACGTCCTTCTTTCCGTCGTCCCGGCATATCCAGTAATAAACCCATAATCAGTATGACACTTCCTATAAAGGTCAGGACAATTACTCCGAGACGTTTGGGAAGCCTCACACCCGGTTCTAATGCAAAAGTCTGCTCTCGACCGAATGGTGTATGCACGAACCGGAGGATTAAAAGAATCGGCCCCAGCAGAAAAATCACATGCAGCCATGGATTCCAGAACTGGTTTACCAACGCTAATGCTGCTTCGTATTCGGTCCGCAGTGCCCGATGCATAAATATCGATATCAAAATAACTGCTCGAACGGGCAGCCAGGCGGCGATCAATATAATCAGAGCTGCTAATTTTTTCACTAAGCTCAACCTTTTTTTGCCTGTCAGTTGGATTGCAGGCTTACACAGGCACAGCATAACAATCCCGCCGAAAAAGAAGGATAACGTAGCCGGATCCAACAGCAGTTCCCAGGTAGCCCCGAGACGATGGACCATTCTTGGGGAGTACAAGCCAAGAGCAGTACCGTCTAACGATGCTCGAATCCCTAATAGCTGCGAAACTGCATAAAGCAGATTAGGCAAGGGCCATGGAAGTTCGTGTGATCTTGCGGTGACATACTTATAACCGAGAATCGATAGAGATTGTGTTAACAAGATAATGCCTGCAAGTATTGTCGCCGATGAGAAAACTCCGGGCCAGCGTCGGGGAATCGGTACGGCAAAAAGCAAAAGACCAACAAGGAAAAGAAGTATCGCTGCGCGGTACGGCCACGGCACTAAATAAATTGCAGGCAGTGACATCAATGCTGCTGCTCCCGCCTCAAATGCTGTTGGTCTTCTGATTTGAACTCCAATCAGCAGTCCCGTTCCTGCTGCGACAAGCACCGTCCAGATCAACCACGCCGCATTGTGATAGTAGCTCAGTCCGAACAGCCACGACGCACTCAATAAAGCCAAGCCAATCCAGGACCGTTTCAATTTGCAGCCTCCTGATTAGTTTTTTCCAATTCGGTCGTGTTTTCTTCGGGTTCAGGCTGGATTTTCAGAGCCGGGGGAATCCACATCTGCTGCTCGCGCAGTTGTGTGATAAACCATCGCCAGAAATCGGTGTTTTCCCGCATCCCTTCGAACGGTTCTCCTCCCTCCCATTCAAGATTCTTGTTCATTGCAAAACACGTATCCCCAATAACCACAACCTTCCCGGCACCGAGCCGGCGAATAATTATAACCGGCAAATCGTTATGCCCGTATGCGATAACCCGGGCGCTAGTATCGTTACAGTTGATGGGCCAGGCTGCATGAAAGCGCACAAAGACTTGTTGTTCTCCGGAACTAAGATAAGGAGACTTGAAGTGCCCCATCGCTTCAGGCTCGGGTGAATCCGGTCCGGGGGGACCAATAGTAAAGCCAAAGAGCGAAAGCAGTGAACGGCTGGGACCTGCACGGTCCAGTCCTGCCATGATAACGAAAGTCCCGCCGTCTATGACGAAGTCCCTTACGAATTCCTGTTCCCTCTTAGAAAAGCTGCGCGAAGGTGCAATTGATATCAAAAGATCAGCCCTCATGAGACGCTCGGCTGTTATCTCGGGAAGAGATAGAGCAAGATACCCATTTCGCATAAGCGTAAGTATAAGTCCCCCAATTCCATCAAGACGCCAGGACTCCGCATTGTATGCTTCCAGGTGGGAGGAATCGACATAGGCCAGGTTGTTTGGTATTTTGTAGCGTCCATCTGGGAGAATCTTGCCGACATTTTGAGTTATTGTTTGAGAAATCAACAGCGAACTCGAAAGACACAAAACCGCTATGACAACTTTCCATCCGCCTGGATTCCACATCAGAAGTCCTATGAGCAGAACACAGATCAAAATACCAAGGAGTTGCCGTCCAACAGGATGAGCATTTTCTACATCACCCGCCAGGTAGCCGAACAATCGAGAAGTAAAAACATATGAACTGACATTAATACCGTTTGTCAGGCTCGATGTGTCGCCAAAAGCAATGACGCGTCCCTTGCCCAGTGGTTGCTCTGCAGCAAGGATTAAATCGCCGAGTTTCTCACCAGGGTCATATTGGCCGTTACCCATCATAGCCCGGCCGCTTCCTTCGTCCCCCGGATCGGACCATCCCCATTTACCAATCAGAATTGGACGTGCCGGCCAACTCGTCCGGAGAGAAGCGCCAATAACCACACCGAATTGATTACGTTCGTCTGGAACGCCCATTGTTGCCGGGTGGGCAATCGCTTCATATGTCTGCAACCAGCCTCCAACGGCAAACATGGCCGAATCGAATTCGACTCGTATATTAGTTGGTTCCAGCACTTCATTAAAACGATTACTTCCGTCGCTGTCTCGGGTCGTGTGTTCACCCATTACCAGAAGTGCCCCGCCTCTTTGCACAAAATCCCATATCCGCTCCAATTGACCTTCGGCCCATGGATCGTCGGGAAAAAGCAAGACTAAAACATCGGCATCACTGAGGTCTTCAGAAGACAGCTCGGCTGAGATAAGACTACTTGCCCCCATACTTTCGATGTAAATGGGAAGCATCCCATACATTCCGCTCGAGAGTCTGCCATACTGGCCGTGTTCTGGTTTGAGCCAGTTGAGAAATCCTTTTTCATAGAAAACAATCTTTTTACCCTCCAGGGACATTCTGCCTGGGAACAAGGCGAGGACAATAGGTACAAGGATAGCCAGAATCAGGGTAGCAGGTAATAGTATATATTGGGTCCGGCCGGGGTTTATTGAGGCATTTTTGATATTTTCAGCATTGTCCCGATGCCATGCAGACCACCTGAACATAGCTGCAGCGACCAGCAAATGTATTCCGCAAACCACTATGGGCAGGTTCCATGGAACCGCCTTATGGAAAAGACCGGCCCATGTCCAGTCTGCTTGTCCAGTGGGCTCGGGTACTAACGTAAGAATATTTGGAACAAGTGACAATACGACCAGATAGCACACATGTCCGCCCAATATCCCCAAAAAGCCGTATATCGCCCGTGTCTTTCTTGGTTTCGGGCTTAAGGCCAGCCATAGAAACCATAGGACACTCATAAGTACAAGGAAGTCAAGACCGGCAAATGTGGCCCCGACGTAAACAGATTGATGTGAAACAACACCTCCAATGCTTCCAAGGACACGACCAAGCAAGTCAGAGATGGACCAGACAATCGGTATACATGTACAAGCCATCCGGTAGAGACCAAAGACAGCGATAGCTACAGATACATTAAGCAACATTTTCTTTGCCTGTTCACGAGATGTGAACGCAAGAATTGCCAGAACAAGCGAGACGCTCATTACGTTGATGACCGGTATGACCGAGGCCATCATAAGGACGGCCAAGCCAATCGTTGCCAACATAGCTATAAGGCTTCTGCTTTTTCGCCATGGGAATGGGCGTTGTGCGAAAATGGCAATGGCCAATGCTGCTAACGCCAGTGTTCGTCGCAGGGGATGTGATAATAGTCCTACTGAGCCTGCTGCGATCCAGGCAGCCGCCAATCCAGCTATCGCTGAGATTACCAGTCCCATCTCTGCTGGAAAATCCGCCGAAAAAACCTCATTTTTTTCTTTCTCAGTTGTCTTCACTTCGAGGATTATACCTCTGATAAGACCCTTTGCAAAAAGAAAAAAATAAGAACGGACGAATTATTCTAACCGGTTATAGAGTCTAAAACGCAATGCCCTTTCTCAAAAAGAGAAGTGAATATCAGATAAAATCCGGACAGGATAAATATACCAAAACCCTCGCATCATGCAACTGACCCAAGGGTTCTGGTTTCATCTTTAATATATATGTTGTTTTATTCCAATATGTCACATTCCGCCGGCCAACAAATCTTTCGATATAACAGTTGGGCACTTGGTCTCTATCACAGGACATTTTCTAATTAGAGCAGAATTATTTGTTCCTTCCGGTCCGAAAATGCAAGCTGGTGTTAACGTAGCCGGGCCACAATCCGGAAGCTGTGTAATGCATGCAATACAGAGGGTACTTGTAAGCGGACATTCAGTAAATTTTACTGGACATTTAGTATCTTCAACAGGACATTTAGTATCAGTAACCGGGCACTTCGTATCCTCAGTAGGACATTTAGTTGGTTCAGGCGGATACGGACATTCGGTAAATTTTACTGGGCATACTGTACCAAAAATCGGGCATTCGGTCTCTATAGCTGGGCAATACGTCGGAGTTGTTCCGCACTCAGTTGGTATAGGAAAGCAAATAGTTTCCCCCATACATATTGTATTTTCAATAGGACATTTTGTTCTTTCCGGTGGACATTGTGTGTACAAAGATGGACATTTAGTATCTTCAACAGGACATTCAGTATCCATAACCGGGCACTTCGTATCCTCAGTCGGACATTTAGTTGATTCATGTGGACAGTATGTTTCACGAGGCGGGCATTGTGTGAATTTGATATCGGGATAACATTTAGTTTCTACAATTGGACAATAGGTCTCCAAATAAAAATCACATTTAGTCTCTACAATTGGGCACTGTGTCTCTATAGGTGGACATTGGGTCTCTATAGTTGGACATTCTGTTTCTATATAAAGTGCACATCCTGTCTCGTAAAGTGGGCACTCAGTCTCAAGTGGTGGACACCGAGTATCTTCAATGGGGCATACAGTCTCCTCTATGTCGCATTTAGTGATCTCAAGCGGACATTTTGTTTCTTCCGGCGGACACTGAGTATCCACAGGCGGACACTTTGTCGCCGCGACCGGACATTGAGTATTCGCCGGCGGGCATCGGGTTGCTGCTACCGGACATTTTGTCGCCGCGACCGGACACTGAGTATTCGCCAGCGGGCATCGGGTCGCTGTTGTCGGACACTTTGTCGCCGCGACCGGGCATTGTGTATGACTCATTGGCATAAAAGTGGGTCCGTTGGGATCTTCAGGTGTGTATGTCAGGCAAAAGGCCATATCAATCGAATCTTGCTCCGAACCACGATAGGGATGACCACTCGGATAACGCAGTTCCTGCCATGTTCGCAACAAGCCCACGCCTGTATCCATTACTGCATCATCCATATAGTGATCGGGCCAGCGACGTGTTTTCCAGCCAAACTCACCATTCTCGGTATCCGCATGTACATCCAACCAATAAATCCTCGGACTGCTTGCAGTACCCTCTTGAAGAAATGCATTACTTGGATCAATATCTATATCAATACGCCATATTTGCCTGTCTACACCCATTGACATCCAAGGAGGATCCCACCAATTCTCACCGGGCTCAGGTAATGTATAATAGAGCGTCTCCTGGAACTGGCCCTGCAGAAAATCCATTTCCCATAATGCATTCGGAGCTGGCTTGGAAAATAGATTATCCGGATCATACCCTGCGGGCCCGGCGGGGTCGTCAGAATGGATACTCAAGTGAATCTTCTTAATAACGCCCCTTTGGTCATTTACCCATGCACACCAGAGATGTACATCCGTAAGGAGACTTTTGATTTGACACTCGAAGTCGTCCGCGATCGTACGGATATATCCATCACTATCGTCAATCTGGATGGCGATACCGTTCGTGGTAACGTCAGGCAACTGAATCCATTTGGTGTACTGTGGACTAACAAGGGCGCCTCCTGGACAGTGATGGTACTGATCACATGTCAAAGTGTCGTCCGTAGGGTCAGGACCACAATCCGGGAAGGGGGCTGGTGGCGGTGGGCCACCACCATTTACGTAATGGAGGAGGAAAGTAGTATCGCCGATATCTACAACGCCGTTGTCGTCGGCATCCGCAGCATCCATACATGTCGGTTTGGGAGCTCCCGTGAGCAGGTATTCTGTAATAAGGGTCACATCTGCATCATCGACTTGAGTGTCTTGATTGAAGTCTCCACGAATAAATTCCTGTTCTGTACACTGCCTACAATCGTCGTATATATTGACTCGATAGTCCTCGACCTCTCCGCTGTCAGCGGGACCCCACGGGTATAGAAATCCCTCTTTGCTGATCCGGAATCGGGCGAAGGTTCGTCCGATCACCGCATCAGCGGGCACATTAAACGATATTGTGTGGGTCCCGTCGGCCAGGAAAGAGTCATAGATTTGTTCGCTGGCTTGCCAGCTCATATCTCCGTTAAAATCAATCCACGCATCAACGATACCTCCTCCACCGTTGGCCTCGAGCGTTATATCTGCCGGCTGGCCCTGAAACATCGGCGGAATAGACACGCC
>CAZFOQ010000037.1:0-29787 GCA_964520535.1 uncultured Pirellulales bacterium
GAAGAAAAAGCCCTTGGCTGCATGAAAATCTACCTACAAAATACAGATGCACCCGGCAGACCACAACAATGGAGAAAAAGCTTGATATTTTAAGGATTGCTGATAAACTTCCCGAGACAATTCGTCATGTGCGGTCTGGGTGCCGTATTCCGTAACATGGATTATAAATAAAGACTATTTACAGTAAATGAGGTATTAACAATGACTTGTTATTCAGTAAGCCCTGCAGGTGAAAAATTCACCATTCCAGAAGAAAATCAATATGCTCCAGAGTACAAACGCGTTGAGTCAATGGCAGAGGCCGCTCATAATGAAGGTAAAGAAATTGTTGTTGTTATGGGTGTAGGGTTTGTAGGCGCGGTAATGGCGGCTATTATTGCTGATACTGTAGATAAAAAAACCGGTAAACCAAGTAAATTTGTTATCGGTTGCCAACGGCCCAGCACACGGAGTTATTGGAAGATTCCATTGCTTAATCGAGGCATATCGCCGGTTAAAGCTGAAGATCCCAAAGTTGAGCCCATGATTACTCGGTGCGTTCTCGACAAGAAAACGCTAATAGCTACCTACAACAGCGACTGCCTTAAGTTGGCGGATTGCGTGGTTGTGGATGTCCAGTGTGATTACACGAAAAATGACCTTGGTAATATGCGAACCGGAAGGGCGGAAATGAGGGCTCTGGAAGTGACTGTTAAAACTATCGGCGAAAAGATACCGGCGAACTGCCTGACGCTGATCGAGACAACCGTAGCACCGGGAACAACGGAGTTCGTAGCCTGGCCCATTATGAAAAAGGCTTTTTCTGCTCGTGGTATAGATACAGAACCACTTTTAGCACACAGTTTCGAGCGTGTTATGCCGGGCAAAAAATATGTTGCATCTATACGAGATTTCTGGCGAGTATGCTCCGGTTGTAATACTCCTGCGAAAAAACGTGTCGAGAAGTTTTTGCGAGAGGTGCTCAACACGGAAGAATTTCCACTGACTGTTATGGATCGTCCAATCGAGTCTGAAACTACCAAAATCATCGAGAATTCCTTCCGTGCCACTACACTGGCATTTCTTGATGAGTGGAGCCTGTTCGCAGAGCGTAACGGCGTGGATTTAACAAAAGTTATCAAAGCGATTAAAGTCCGGCCTACACACAGTAATATTATATTTCCCGGTCCGGGCATTGGCGGGTACTGCCTTCCAAAGGATGGTGGTCTCGGTTATTGGGCATATAAGCATATTCTTGGCTTTACGGATGAGATTTTCAAAATAACTCCAATGGCAATCGATATTAACGACACTCGAGGACTGCATGTAGCGACATTAACAAGAGATGCCCTTCGAAATATGGGCCGACAAGTGGCCGGCGCGACGGTACTTCTATGTGGTGCCAGTTATCGGCAGGACGTCGGCGATACCCGCTACAGCGGTTCTGAGTTAGTGGTTCGTAAGTTAACTGAAATGGGAGCCGAGATGCGGGTGCATGACCCTTATCTTGAACACTGGTACGAACTGGAGAAACAGGATGAATATCCGGCACCGGGTCACTCTCTGGCAAGGTTTTTCCGGAATCAGGATGATCTGGTAAATATCCGAGTGCAAAGTGAACTATCAAACGCGCTTGCTGATGCCCAGGCAATAATTTTAGCTGTGCCGCACGAACCTTATCTGGAACTTGAACCTGAGCAAATCGTTGAATGGGCAGGGGGGCCGCTGGCGGTGATTGATTGCTTCGGTATTTTAGATGATGATAAAATTCGCCGCTATTTCAAACTGGGTTGTGAAGTTAAAGCCTTAGGGCGGGGACATATCCAGCGAATAAAGGAAGAAGTTAGAAAAATGTAAAACCGTTAACGAGTTGCGATATATGACTGATACGGAGCTAAAGAGTAAACGAATTGCGATTTTATCGCCGGTGGCATGGCGGACACCACCGCGTGCCTACGGTGCATGGGAAACCGTCGCAAGCAACATTACCGAGGGTCTGGTAGCCCGCGGATGGAAGAACGTGACACTGTTTGCTACAAAAGAATCTATCACAAGTGCAAAACTTGAAGGCTGGATAGAAAAAGGGTATGAAGAAGACAAAAGTCAAATTCCGCTGGTCTCAACATGTTTGCATATCTCTAAAGTGATGGGGCGGGCCGATGATTTCGACTTGATTCACAACAATTTTGACTATCTGCCCTTAACCTACCTTCCATTGATAAGGACACCAATGCTGACCACCATCCACGGCTTTTCCGACCCCGATATACTGCGGGTCTATCACGATCATAAAGATGGCTACTTTGTCTCCATCAGTGATTCCGATCGTAACCCCGGATTACCGTACCTGGCAACAGTTTATAACGGGATCGACCTGTCAAATCTGACCTTTAGAGATACACCGGGTGACAAGCTTGTCCATTATGGACGAATACACAACGACAAAGGGACACATCTGGCGATTGAAGCTGCAAAAAAATGCGGCATGGATCTGATAATCGCCGGGATAATTCAGGACCAGGAATATTTTGACAATCTAATCAAGCCACACCTTAATCAATCGTCTATCCAGTTCATCGGCCCTGTTAATCCCGTCCAGCGAGATGCACTTCTTAAAGAAGCTTATGCCGTCCTCCATCTTAATACCATTCCTGAACGATTTGGATTGGTTATGGCTGAATCTATGGCGGCGGGCGTGCCGGTGATTGCGATGGATTTGGGTTCCTGTAGGGAAGTCATTGCCGATAAGCAAACAGGCTATCTGGTTAATAGTGTAGATGAAGCGGCTGAAGCTGTTGGCAAAATTGACCTCATAAACCGCAAAAAATGCCATCAGCATGTAGAAGAGAATTTCACTATCGATCGTATGGTGGAGAATTATGAAAAGGTATATCAAATGATATTTGAAAAGGAGTGCTAATAAATGATTAAAAAACTGTATAGATTTTAATATTCTGCCGCAATTCTACGGGTTTCAACCCGTAGATGAAGTTATCCGACGAAGTCGGACGGGTGTAACCCGAAGCGGCAATGCCACGGGTTTTAACCCGTGGTTGTTTACTCAGTATGCTGACAAGGCAAGTGTATTTGGTGTGGTGAATGTTAAATTGGACTTATAATGAATAAGAGAGATTGCCAAATGGAGAAGAAAAATATAAATCGTCGTAAATTTATGTCGAAAACCCTTGCAGCAACTACCGGGGCGGCCATTGGCCTATATAGCCTGGAAGAACAGGTTTTAATGGCTCAAATGGCCAAGGGAACTGAACAATCACAATCTCAAAAGAAGAAAGCCGAAGAGAATCGGATTCCTACCGGACAGATAGGAAAAATAAAAATCAGCCGGTTGATCTGCGGCGGCAACCTGATTACCGGCTGGGCACATAGTCGCGATCTGATTTATGTGTCCACCTTGTTAAAACATTACTTCACAGAAGAAAAGATCATGGACACTCTCCGTTTGTGTGAACAAAACGGGATTAACACGATAGTTGTCCACACGGATAAAAGAGCGATGCAGGTGCTGGATAAATACTGGAAACAGCGGGGGGGTAGAATTCAGTGGATTGCCCAGGTTCTGCCTGTGGATTTTAATGATATGACATTGATTGAATGGAAGATTAAGACCGCAATTGATAATGGGGCGGTTGGAGCGTTTCTGGAAGGATCCTCAGCGGAAAGATGTTTGCAGCGCGGCCGGATTGATCTGATTGAAAGGACATTAAGTATCATCAGGCAAAACGGTATCATCGCGGGAGTAGGAGGACATTCGCTGCGGGTGCCAATTGAATGTGAAGCGGCCGATCTGGACCTTGATTTTTATGTAAAGACAATGCATCGGGATGATTACTGGTCGGCAACACCCAAGGAGTTCCGCAAGGATATGAATGTGGATACGCGTGAGTTTTTCACGAATAGGGATCATAATAAGGATCGTGATAATATATTCTGCATCAATCCACAGGAGGTGATTGATTTCATGGCTAAGGTGAAAAAGCCGTGGATTGCGTATAAAGTGCTGGCCGCCGGTGCAATTCATCCGAAGGCGGGATTTGATTATGCGTTTGGAAATGGGGCTGATTTTGTCTTGGCGGGAATGTTCGACTTCCAGGTAGCCCAGGATGCAGAGATCGCTATCAATTGTGTGGCAAAAAATCAAAATAGAATGCGGAAGTGGTGGGCATGATATTAATCCCGCCCCAAGGATTGAAATTTAAGAGAAACGAAAATGCATAAAGAATTTGTGAAGCGTTATGAAGGCAATCCGATTCTGACAAAGGATGATATTCCCTATCCGGTCCAAACTGTTCACAATGCAGGGGTCACAAAATTTGACGGCCGGTACATTATGCTGTTTCGTTCACACCTCGATACCGGCAGATCCATTATCGGAATAGCCGAAAGCGAAGACGGTTTTAATTTCAAGGCTCGGCCGGAGCCGTTTATGATACCGAGCAAAGAGCCGGTTTTTTGCGAATATGAAGCTTTCGGCGTTGAAGACCCGCGTATTACACATCTGGAGGGAGCTTATTACATAACCTACAGTGCATATTCATCACACGGTGTGAGAATCGGTTTGGCAAAAACTCAGGATTTTGAATCTCTCGAACGTATTGCATTCATCACACAAGCGGACTATCGCAATACGGTCCTTTTCCCTGAAAAAATCAATGGTAAATTCGTCAAGCTTGACAGGCCTCATTCGGATATCAGTCCCTGGTCGATCTGGATCAGTTACTCGCCGGACCTGCGTCACTGGGGCGATTCGAGATTGATCATTAAACCCGTCCCTTATCACTGGGACGAGATGAAAATCGGTCCCGGCGCTCCTCTAATACGCACCAAAAAAGGCTGGCTAAATATCTATCACGGCGTTTTCCCGACGATGGACGGCCATGTATATCGTCTTGGTGTTGCTTTGCACAAACTCGATGATCCGGCGGAAATTCTCGGAGTTGGCGACCGCTGGATTTTACAGCCGGAGGATCCCTGGGAAGTAGTTGGTTATGTTCATAACGTTGTCTTTACCTGCGGAGCCGTCCCGGAGGATGATGGGACATTAAAACTCTACTGGGGCGGGGCCGACAAAGTCATGTGCGCCGGCACAGCGATAATCGACGAGCTTGTTGACCTTTGTCTGACAAGATCAAGACCGGCAATGTAAAAGAATTTGAATTTTATTTTTATATTTGAAAGAGGGAGAAAGTCATGCTATTCGAGATATTCATCAAATTGCTCAAGAGCATCAGTAAAAATTTTAAAACAATCCTTAAACCATTAAAAAGAATGCATATACGCTCATCTTTATTCGAGATAGTACCAACATTAGTCAGTATGATTATTGTAACTGTAGCTTTCCTTTTTTTATCAGGTTGTAAAAAAACAGATCAGTTAAAAACAACAGACAATCCCACGACTTTCGCAATATATTCGAATCTTCCAAATAAAATATTTTCACAGGGTATTTCCGAAATTTTAAGTAAAGAAAATAGTGAAATGGATATTGTTATCGCCAAGGATATAGATGAGGCAATCGAATCACAGGCAGATGTATTAATTATTGTAATGGACAGAGGAACAATAATAAGAGAATCCGTCGCGGACGAATTAAAGAAGAAAAAAGTAATTGGTATCGGCTATGGTGCCGCGGAAATTTTTGGCATGCTGGGCCTTGAGATAAATAACGGAGCTTGTGCGCACAGTACCGATGATGAACCTGTTATAAGAATCCAGGATAACAACCTGATTAGCAGCCTTGAATTCACAGATTCTTTCACGGCATTTGATATCCCTCTTTATAGTTTATATCTTACAGACATAAAAAAACTGGACTACAACTTTTCAATGCATATACCGGAAAAAAGCCACCTATGCTCTGTTGTCGATGTTATTGCTAGTGCCGTTTCCATTAAATAAGTTTAACTTTTTTTCTTATGTCATTCCGGACTTGATACGGAATCCAGGGTCAAAAACCCGGATTCCCGCCTTCGCTGGAATGACAAAATGTGAAACTAACTTTTTAGAAACGGCACTAGGAATGTGAGCGATGATAATCCCAGATTGGAAAATTATGCTCCAATTGTTCGCCAGGGAAACTACATCTTAATTGGATTAGCTGCTCCACCAAATATGTGGTCTTCGAAATATCGTTCATTATTCAGGCAGATTTCATATGCCCTTCATTCAAGGCCCTTGGAAAAGTTTTCAATCGCACAGTGGGAAGTAACTTCTCCGGGCACGTATGATTTTAACCTTGCTGAAAGCAATAATACAAAAGAGCTTAGCAGTAGAACATTTTATTTCAAATTTTTCAGGCCAACAATTTTTGCGGTGAGCCTCGAGCATAAAGGTTCTGACGCGATGATGATGCTGTTTATGGGGGATTCAAATTACACAAATCCTGTTCGTAAAGACGCCAGACAAGGAGAGCCACTCAAGATTGAAGTTGACATTACTCAGGAAGCTATCACCAATTCAAATGGTAGATTCTGGGAGCTCGACGTAAAAAACTTCGACAGCGGAAATCCTGGAGGTTGTTCGTTAAACATACGATATGACAACGGTAACAAAAGATAATCTGTAAATATTCCGGATTTCAAAGTTCAATAGCCGGCGGTAAAGTCAATCGATTTGAATTATAATTAAAAGATATTTTTGTACTTTATCTGACACAGCGCTGTCTACTTTTCCCAGTTCAACATCACATCTTTAAAAAATGCGCCTTGTTTTGTGGGAGTGTAATCCCAGTCTGCTATCAATTGCGGCGGCCAATCTGGATCGAAGTTCCATACCGTCCACGATATACCCTTTTTCCTAAAATAATTAATAATTGTTTTGCCGTATTTTTCATCACTAATGACAGGGATGTGTGCTCCGGGATCGTCTGCGGACATAAATCCAAGCTACGTAGCGAACACCGGATATTTATCAGCTACAAAACCAAAATCTCTTTCCCAGTTCTCTTCAAACGGAGCCGATGTTTTTTGCGGGTATGGATGAGAGACATATCCGATTCCTTCTATTTCAATCGGATCATTTTTAACCGGCTTAAGATCATAGCCCCAGTTAAAACCTGCAACTAACGGAATAACGTTTTTATCATGGGAAAATATGATATGAATGATTTCTTCATTAATTTCTTTCCATTCGCCCCAGGTCATGTCTCCCAACTGTCCGTTGTACGTTGTAGGTTCATTAAAAATTTCATAGAAGGCAACGGTTGGAACATTCTGATACCGAAAGGAAACGTTTCTCCAGAAACCTAACGTTTCCTGCTTGCTGGTTTGGTACATTGGATGTTGAAAAAGGCCGGTCTTGAGATTCCCGATAGAATGCCACTCGATAATTAAGTACAGCTCAAGCTCGGAAGCCCAAAGAACTGCCTGGTCCAGCAGCTTAAAATATTCCTCTTTACCGCTCTCTCGCCAGGCCACAGGATGCACCGGTATTCGAATGATATTCGCACCCCATTCTTTTATTACTTCAAAATGTTTTTTTGTCCAATGGTCATTTTTTTGGATTTTGTCCGGATCAGAAATATTAACTCCTCTAAAAAGTACACGGTTCCCATTTTCATCAATAAACCTATTTCCTTCGACATGTATAAAACTTAGCTTTGTATTAATCTTATCGACGTTAAATCTATCGGGATACGATACGTTCCACCATTCCTTCGAAGTACTATGGTTACGCTGCGATGAAAATAGTGTATGATTTGAAATCATTATAAACATCAAACAAAAGATTGAGAGTGTAATGATATTTTTCATAGATTCTCCAATCATTTTAAGTAAAACTACCGAAAGGATTAGGATAATTTCTTCTTTGCTGCTGATTGACAAAGTTTATCTCGACATAATAGCAAAATAAATCATCCCAGCGAAAAAGTCAACTGATTTGAAGCGAAATTTTTAACAACCTGGACTGAATCCTGTATTAAATGACTCCACTTCGCAGGAACCTGAAGTTGAAGAAAATATTTAGCCTGTGGTTTTACTGCAGGTTCGGCCATATTTTCCATGACCGGCTTGAAGTTTTAGGAGTTGTCTGAGCTTGCTCGGTGACATTACTTTTCGCTCGCTCGCTTCGGCCAATCTGTGAATACGCCGAAGAAGGTCGGAATTTGTTGCCAATCGAGTTCTTGCTTTATCGAACCATATATTGTCTTCCAGTCCAACTCTGACGCCGCCGCCTGATACGATTGCCACCGAATTCATCATTAACTGGTAGTTACCTATTCCAGCTAAAGCCCAGTATGAGTTGTCGGGCAAATCACGAATCATAATTCCTACATGCAGTAGATCTGCCTGAGCGCAGGCGATGTTTCCAAGCAGCAGGTTAAAGTAATGGGGAGGCTGTAAAATGCCTTTTCGCTCCAGGTATTTTGCATAGTTGATCATCCCGGCATCGAAGGCCTCCAGTTCGGCAAGAATCCCACGAGATTTCATTTCATTGGCCAGCTTTTGAATCATCTCCGGAGAATTGATACTGGTGACACGATTAAAATTGAGGGAACTAAGCGTTAGACTACCCATATCCGGTTTCAAATCTCCTTCCAGTCGTAAGACTTCGACACGTTTTTCGAACTCATTAATATCTCTGCCGCTTAATGAGACACATACTATGAGGTCTTTGGAGAATGATCTTACTCCCTCAATGATTTTTCCATAGACTTCGGCCTTGTAAGAAGATTTACCTGTAGCTGCATCACGAGCATGGAGATGAACCATGGTGATTCCGATATCGACTGCCTGGCGAACGTTTTCTACGATTTCGTCAGGAGTGATAGGCACATGAGACGTCATTTCTTTAGTTGGTATCATTCCGGTTGGTGTGAAATTGACTATCAGATCCATTAGGCTTGTCCTCAGTTTATGGTTATGGGTGGGCAAGATTTATGTTATTTCTTTTACAAAGCGAGCAGGCACACCGGCTACGAAACTATTATCCTGAATATCACGATTGACGACGGCATTACCAGCCACTACTGCATTTTTACCGATTGTAATGCCATGTACTATTAATGCACCGGCCTTAATTCCCGTGCCCTCCTTGATTAAAACATCTTTAATGCCGCAGGTATGAGCCAGACGTTCTTCCAGGAATGCGTTGTGGTTGTACCTGTTGTGAGTCATTATTATCACGCCAGGTCCCAAACTTACTCCCTTCTCTAATGTTATTCGGCCGGATAAATCCAAAAAGTTATTGCCGTTAAAATTGCACCCATCTTTTATTCTTAGGTTACTATATCCTCCTCTGGCATTGTGCAATATAACTGGTGAGCAAACAATTACGTTTTGACCAACCTCGGCACCAAAGGCTTTTAAAATGGCCACATTGACTGGACCGCTATACTTGAGCAATCGAGGAGGGCCGATAATTTTAAAAAAGAAAATCAATGACGTTTTGAATATTAAAATTCCAGCTTTGCGAATATAGCCACGTAATTGTGCCATTGTGGTTTTTCTATAAGATATAGGTCCGAGCTTTAACTGTTTCAGCTAATTTCACACGTTAAGGCGATAAAATCCAGTTAATTTATCGTCATTACCAAGTTGCAGATTAAGCATTATAGGCACATAATATCGTAATATATACTAAAAAGCACCGGATTAAATGAAATACGGCATGTCAAATCTTATTACTGTGATATTGACAATGCCGATGATGATAATCGGGATATCTCAGTTGTGGTTAATGGGAATGTTTTCGCGGGCAGTTCGCCATAAGGAGGATGACTTTCTTGTATTGTAATGGCGGTAGAGCTTTTTTTAATATGTCACGAATTTCGCGCATCGGAGTCCGTAGCGTCGTGTGTGTAATAATGATATGCTCATTTTGTAGCCCACTGAGCAGCGATGCAAATTCGTCGATGTGCATATGTTTGCCGACTTCAGCTCTGCGAGAATGTTCTTCTTCGTAGAATGTGCACTCGGCAATTAAAATTTTACTCTCGGCGATATATTTTAATTGCGAGAAATCCACATACTGTGTATCACCCATATAGGTGACGATTGGAAGCTCCAGTGTGTAGTCGATCTCGATTCCCTGTTTCTTAAGTTCAACGATTTTTCGGCCTGACAAGCCGGAGTACTCTGATTTAAGCTTTTTTCGCTTTTCGATTACACTGTATCCAACAGAGCCTGTGCTATGTTTTGTGGGGAATACTCTTACAAACAAATTTGGTTTAATTTGATATTCGTCTCCTGGTTTTACTCCGACCAATTTGGCCGGTATTCGATTGCCGTCCAGACGAGACCAAGCCTCGATGATATCGCTTATTGGTTTAAGTAGATTTTTAGGAGCCAATATTGTTCCAGCGGATTGACCACAAAAATTCCGCTGAGACAGATAATATGCGAAGCCGGCAGCGTGATCCATATGACCGTGTGTGAGTAGTACGTTGTTTATAGAAATAATTTGATCGGGAGCCTTGCCGACATCGAAGCAAACATCTAATTGTGGTATTGCAACTATGGTCTCCTCACCGGCGACCGAATAGCCGATGATTTCCAAATCATCTATCTTTATATTTGCTAAATTATGACTGGGCATAAGGAGTTAAAAGCTTTAAATGAAAAAATCAAAACTTTGGAGTCCTCTAATTTTACAGTTTACCTTTAAGTTTTTTGTTTTCTCAATAGTAGAGGCTATAGAGGATTAAGTCAATTTGTTTTTTCATGACTTGCAAATGTTACGAAAGGCATTACCATAATATGTAATACGAATATATCGTGCGTTGAGAATTGTGCATAAAAAGCACGACGCCATACGCCATACGCGATACAAATTATGCCTGACAAACGATTACATAGAGGCCCGCATCCGACAGATATGAAATTGTTCGCTCCGGACAAAATTCCTGACTTACGTTCTGCGATAACCGATTTTTCTCTTTTACTGACAAAAGGGTATGCGGAGAAAAGTGCTTTGAAGCTGGTCGGTGACAGATTCTCACTCACGCAAAGACAAAGATTGGCCATTATGCGTAGCGCCTGCTCGGACCAAAAACTGGCCTCTCGAAGCGAGCGCCGTGTTGAGCTACAAAATCTTGCTCGCCAAACAATTGCTATTGATGGTTACAATTTATTGATAACCGTTGAAGCGGCCATGAGTGGGGGAGTAATTTTTCAAGGACGGGACGGCTGTTTCCGGGATTTGGCAAGTATTCATGGAACATATCGCAAAGTAGCTGAAACAATCCCCGCAGTTGAGCTTATAGGGGATTTCCTCATGGACTGTGGTATCGCTCAGGCTTTGTGGCTTTTAGACAGTCCCGTCTCCAACAGTGGTCGATTGAAAACGCTAATCAGTGAATTGGCAGAGAAAAACAAATGGGACTGGCAGATCGAGCTTTTTATGAATCCCGATACCGAGCTGATGAAAACGGACCTAATTGTCGCGACAAGTGATAGTGTTATACTCGATAACTGTCAAAACTGGATTAATCTCGCCGCAGAAATAATCACGCAGAAAATAAAAAGCCCCTGGATTGTGGATATATCTTTTCAAGGAAAAACATAGATATTTGTTATGTTTCGATCATCTCTTTTAATGTTTGGATATTGATGTCCTCGAGACTGTCACAGATTAAATCCGCTTCATTGAGATTTGCCGCAGTTGTCGTATTTGTTACTGCGATGCATTTGGCGCCCGCACTCTTGGCCGCTCGAACACCATTCGGGGCATCTTCGATGACAACACATTTTGCCGGTTCAACCCCCATACGTTCGGCGGCAAGCAGAAAAAGCTCAGGATCGGGCTTTTTTTTCTTTACATCTCCTCCATTGATATACACCATTTTCTGATATGGAATTTTTGCCGCTTGCAGGGATGCCCGTGATTTTTCCAGCGTTCCGGAAGTGGCGATAGCCAGCTTAAAATCGTCACTCTTCAAAGCGGCCTGGATAAGTTCCAACACACCCGGATGAGGAAATAACGGCTCCGTATTGAGAACCTCGAGAAACAAATCCTGCCGTAATTTGACGGCTTCTTTAACCTGCTCATCTCTCAAATCCAGGTGATGCACTCTCGCAGCGGCTTTCATATACTCTTCGGCGCCTCGTCCCAAACCGGCCATGAAATCCTCCGACCGAACTCCCACAAGTCCGAACATATCCTTAAATACCTGAATCGAAACCCGGCGATTCACCGCTTCGGTATCGGCGATGACACCGTCAACGTCAAATATCAAGCCGTATGTCTTATTCATTGTCAATTCCAAAGTCTATGTCGGTTGACATTTTAATATGTGATGATGACTTTTGCATTTTGATTTTTAAATATTTTTTTGCCACGTTTTTCATGTTCTGCGCATTTATAATAGTGATGATATCTGATACCTTGAAAATTGGGAGCTTTGCTATAGTGAATCGTTCCGATCAAAAGCTTGAAGACAAGGATCTCATTGTTCAGGCACGAACAAGTTATAACGCGTTTGCCTTGCTGTATCGCAGGCACTATGATGCCGTCTTCAAATACAGTGTTCACAGGCTCTTTGACAGACACGTGGCAGAGGATATTACCTCGCAGGTTTTTCTTAAAGTTGTTGAAAAATTCCACAGCTTTGAGGGCAGTGAAAGACAGTTTCACTATTGGCTCTATAAAATTGCAACGAACTATATCCATGAGCACTTGAGAAAATTAGCGAGGCAAAAGAAAGCATTGAGTATTTTTCAAGAAAAGTCAAAAATAACAAACAACAATTCTGTAAATAGTGCTGTGAAATTAACCATAATAAAGCAAACGATACTAACACTAAAACCCAGGTATCAAACTATCATCGCATTACGTTTCTTTGAAAATTTAAAACTAACGGAAATTGCCGAGGTGCTTGGGAGCAATCCTGGTACGATCCGCAGCCAGTTGGCAAGAGCTTTAGCCAAACTGCGAAAGAAGCTAAATGTCCATAACACTGCTTTTCGAGCAGGAGGTAGTAAATAATGAAACCGGAAGAAGAATTTGAGCATTTTATTCGTAAAATTGAGTTTGACGATAAGCCGGACTACGCTCATCGTGACAAGCTCGAACAGAATCTCCTCGCTTCTTTAGCCAGGCAAAGCTGGCAAAAATCTCATGCGAAATGGAAATCCATAACCACCAAAAACATAACAAAATTAGCCGCTGCCGTGATGATTGCCGTAGCTGTGCTTATTGGAGTCAACAGTCTTAATGGAACAAGCGCGTGGGCTGAAGTAATCAGGGCTTTTAATAGTGTAGAAAACGTCCACGTGACTCAATTAGCAAATATGCCGGATGGGACCATTCAGAAGCTGGAAGTTTGGATTAGAATGCCCGATTGTCTTTATGAGGATAATCATAATAGAACCGTTATAGATAATGGTACTGACAGGCTATTTATCGATAAGGAGAAACAGACAGCTCAATTTTCGGATTCATTTATGCCTTTCAAGTCTATCGGAGAGCATTATATTTTCGATAGTATTAATATATTTCGCAAAGAAAACCAGGATGACTTTGAATTTAAGAAATTAGAAGAAGAAAGTTCTGAAACGATACTTGTATTTAGCTTAAAATTTATAGGTGATGCCGAAGATTTAGATTTCAAAGGTAAAGCCTGGGTGGATGCCAAGACAATGCTACCAATTAAAATTCAAGCCGAATTGACAAGTGAACCTAAAGAAGGCAATCCCGTAAGCGGAGAAGTGATTTGCAGTTATGATCCGATTCCGGATAGAGTTTTTGCTATGATTATTCCGGATGATTATAAGGAACTGCCTCGCAAACAAAGAGGAGTTTTGTCCGGCACTGTTCTTGATGAAAATGGCAAACCTGTTGTCAATGCGATAGTTTTTGCAACTGATAGAGGCGGCGAATTTACAGAAAAAACAAGGACAGATGAGTCTGGACGATTCGCTTTTCAATTGCTTCCGGAAGGTGTGGGTACGCATGTTTGGCTGCCAATAATGCTGAGGGCTTATGTGGAAAATGTACCGGATAAAGTAGCGTGGACCATAATTAAAGACCCGAAAACGAAAAGTAAATATGTACCGGGTGGTGATATTCCTTATGAGGTTGCTACTGTTGAAAATGATGGAAATTTACTGAGAAGTGCAAACGGCATAACTTTGTGGATGGAGCCGGCTGGTGCGATCACAGGTCATGTTACGGATGTAAATGACAGTCCAATTCCTGATGCTAAAGTGAGACTTCTGCGGTGTAATTTTGCTGATCAATATGGCAACCCTACTACTCTGAAGGGGATAAATGTTCTATTCTGGAACGGAAATGGCGAGGAAGGATTCGTTAAAACGGATAAAAATGGCCGATATGAATTAACGAATTTGCCTGTGTTTTGGAAAAGAACAAAATTTACGCTGCAGGCCGAAGCTGCAGGATATGCGGGTTGGAAGTCAAGTTTTCGTTCCCAGGCTTCAATAGAGTATGAAGAGCTTGATTTTCAATTGTATTCTATCAAACCCGTCCTGGTCATCAGCGGCGTGTTAAAAGACAACTATGGCAGCCCTCTTGAAGAGAGAATTATATATCCGAGAATTAACGGGAAAGATTTTTGGTCATTCCAGGCAAGAACAGATAAGCAGGGAAGATTTAAGTTGGCTGGAAGCCCGATAGCTGAACATATTGAGGTTAAAGCTGAATTATCTCTTAATACTATTTCTTACAATGAGAAGGAAAAATACTTGTCTTATGTTTATTATCCGGATGTTATCGTTGATATCGGCTATCAAAAAGACAAAACCAGCTATGAAGTTGAAATGATAGCGGTGAAACCAGAATTGATTATAGAAGTTGAAGTTGAAGATTCACTGGGACGGGCATTGCCATACTTCCCGGTAGAAGTTCGATCTGATATTTCCCCTATTGCACCACAGTGGGTTGCAGAGAGAAATCTTACACAAAGAACTGATAAAAACGGATATTGTAAATTTACAGATGTTCCCCGGATAGAAGGATTAAAACTTATTTTTTCGCACATTGGTCCTATGTGGAACGATAAACTCCCTCCAGAAGAAAGGATCAGAATCGCCGAGGACTATAGAAAATATAAGGATACGGAGGTGCCGGTAGAATTAATCCGGGATCAGAAAGAATATAAAATTGATATGACAATGCTTACTAAAGAGGAATCCGAAAAGTAAGAAATAAGTAATCTTATTTTAGAACTCTTTTAAGGCCGGACTGATGTGGTTCGGCCTTTTTTCATGCCGAAAACATCGAAATAGAAATATATCCTGTTTTTTTGTAAAATTTACCAGCGATATTTGTCTATATTGTGGTACCGGATATAGGAGCTTCTATTGAACGATCGTTCGGACGACAATCTTGTTGCTGATTCCTGCAATGGCGATAAAACCGCCTATGCGCAGCTCGTGGAAAAATATTACAAGCAGGTTTTTTTAGTCTGTCTGGGCATTGTGGGAAATTCACAGGATGCCGAAGATCTGGCGCAGGAATCTATATTAAAAGGATTTATGGACATATCGACGCTGCAGGAAAGTTCCCGGTTTGGCCCATGGATGACGAGGATCGCCCGGAACTTGAGTATCAATTTCATCCGCCGGAAACAACGCGGCAGGCAGATATTAGAAGTGAAGGCGACACAACCTGATCCAAAACCGAGCCGGAATGATACCCTGCAACGAGCAATTGAGAAATTGCCGATGGAAGTCAGACTGCCGCTGGTAATGTACTACTTCGACGGTCAGAGTGTCCGGAAGGTCGCGAATAATCTGGATCTATCCGCATCGGCAGTGTATTCGAAGCTCAGGAATGCGATAACACAGTTGCACAGACTATTAGCTGAACAAGGAGATGCAAATGGATAGTCATTGTGAAAAGATACAGAACCAGATGGCGGACTATATCCTTGGCATTTTAGATCAGGAAGAAATTGAAATTTTTAATCAGCATATCGGCAATTGTCAACAATGCCGGGAACATTTGCAGTCACTTGAAAAAGAAAATCGCTTGCTTATGCAGTTCGGCCGGAATCTCGAGGTTGATATGTCAGCCCGGCAGGGCAGGGCAATCGAAGCCTTAAGGCACCCAAGACCAACCGCATACAGAAATACAAATTCAATATGGAGCATTATGATGCATAAAAGAATAACAAAATTAGCCGCTGCGGCAGTTGTTGCTGTTGCTTTGCTGATTCCGCTAAGTTACGGGATGAGTAATATTATAAAAAAACTTATTGCCGGTTCTGTTGAAGTCGACGATTATCAAGGAGATTTTGCACTTAGCAAGGACATACGTATTGAGCTGGAGGTTGGTACCAAGGAGCAGCAAAATATTGTTTCGGCCCACAATATTAGATTTTTCACCGAGGATAATGAGCTTAGAGGAACTTTAAGGTGCAGGATTCGCTGCATGCCAAAGTATAAGTGGATGACAACGATTGAGCTTTTAGATACAAAAGATAAGAAACTCGCTTCTACAGAACACGTTAACGAAAATGCAGGTGTAGAAGTATCATATCAAAATTCGTCTCCACGTGACATACATTTCTCAGTCGGACGATGGAGTAATGTGTCTCAGGCACAGAAGTTCAGGATTTCTTTTAAGAAAGTCCCAGAGGACATAGAGACCACACCAGATGCATGGGTTGAGAGCAGCGAACTGGATGTAGTCCATGGCCGGGTCACAGGACCGGATGGAAAACCTATAGCAAATTCTTTAATTCAAATTCGCCAGAAAATAGAACCGGGGCAAAGCGGAATTGTGTCACCGGACATTATTACTGATGAACATGGTTTCTATAGTTTTGATGGGATAAACTGGCAATATCGTGTAAGAGTACTTTTCTATGAGCCGGATGCCGACAGCCAGGATTATAGATACCAATATAAACGGTTGAATAAGGAACTTCAAGGAAACCAGACGGTTGATTTTAAGTTTGGCAATTTTCCAACAGGCAGTGCAGCTATTGTAGGAAAAGTGGAAAGTCCGGACGGACAAGTAATAAAAGAATTTCTAGTAAATGTTCGATTGGAAGTAGATTTTGAAGATTATTCGTCGGAACACTCATATCAGTATGGTTATAGTAAGCCATTTATAACTGAAGATGGAAAATTTGAAATAAGCGATCTTCCCGCTGGAGTATATGATGTAACAATATATCCAACTATAAATGAAACACTTGAATATATAGAAAGAAAACAATATGTATGTGAACTGCATGAGGGCCAAAGAAAGGAAATCGGCACAGATAACACCAAGGGCAAGATATTGTACGGTCGTGTGCTGTTTGAAGATGAAACTCCCGCTGTTTCGCAATTGGAAGGATTTGAGACGCAGATTGTAGAATGGAGCCAAGATTCAACTAGTGGAGCAACTATAGCAACAGTTGATCAGGATGGGTATTTTAGAACACAAATATCAAATGAAGTTTTAGAACGACTTAAATCCGGTAAAGTTTGGATAGTAGTGGGAATTGCCAGGTCCGACATTATTCATAATTTTCAAACAGATGAAAGATTTCCCGTCGAGTTTCTTTCTTTAAAGCGTGACACAGCGGGAGTAATAAAAATTGATCGCCCAAATATTTACTATGGCCGGGTTTTATATGAAAATGGCATGCCTTTGATACTCGAAGTATTACCCTGGAAAGGTGCGACAGTTTCGGCAGGTTTGAGATATTCACCGAAGGGAGCTGCCAATCTTGTTACTGAGCGCATCAGGGATGTTGATAAGGAAGGGTATTTTTTTGTATACCTCACTGATACTCAGATTGAGCAAATTAAAGCAGGAAATTATTCGATTGAGATATTTCATCCATCATATATAAAGATTGGAAGTTGTTATCTAATCAAATTTCCTTTTGAATCGCTCTCTACTGAAAAAGAAAGCGTTGAAGGTTATACAATATTATTTGACCAAATTAAAGTACAGGAATCTGAGAATCTTCATCAAGTATTGAAATCGGTAGATAAACTAAAGGAATTATCCGCCGCATGGGAAAAGTATGCAAACGACCGTCAAAATATTTATCCTGATATTATGCAACAACTGGAAAAATATATTGAGGATTTACAGTGGTTTATCGAAAATGCGGAATATCTTGGAAATAGAGTTGACACAACTTTAGATCCTGCGGAAACCGTTCTTGCTTATGACAAAGCACTGCTTGAAAAATACGGCTCCACACTTGTTTTATTTAGGGACGGGCATATAGAATTCTGCTGGCCACGACAGCTCGAAATTCTTGGTATTTTAGAAACTGGCATTGAGGAATCACCTTGATGTTGTTTAATCCATGTGAAAGACTTCTTTTAAGGGTATCGAAACGGGTTCGTCTTTTTCATCGTATTCCATAATGCCGTCATTCATATAATCCCACCATTTCCGTACGACGGGATTTTTCGGCAGGTCATCGGCAGTATTGTCATCGGTGAGTTTCTGGAATGCGAAAAGGATCTGCGTTTCCTCATCGTAATAGATAGAATAATCGCTAATGCCGGCCTTCCTAAGCTCTTCGACAAGTTCGGGCCAAATTTCATCATGCCTTTTCTTATATTCGGCCACATCATCGCTTGATAGTCTCATCTTAAATGCATTTCTTTTCATTATAATCCTTTCCATCAAATGTTTATTTAACAGCGAAATAGATAGTATTTTATTATGTATACCAACAAACTTAGGACGTCAATTTATTTTTATCACTCGTTAGCTGCCATCGGACATATTGTATGATAACTGAATAGAAGGAGTTCCTGACAACTCAATACCTTTTCGGTATTGAAATCGTATGTGTTTATTGTTAGAATTCTCATTTGTGTTGGTACATGGTTTTTACAGATTCCTGCTTTTATGTAAATTATTAAGGATCAGCAATGACAGAGGGATTCGACAAACATATCCTGAAGAACGGAATGGTACTTCTCGGAGAACCGATGGACGGGGTTGAATCGGTTGCTTTTGGTTTTATGCTTCCGGCTGGAGCGTCTTTGTTGCCGGAAGGTTGCTGTGGGGCTGGAAATGTTATTGCAGACTGGATATTCAGGGGAGCCGGGGATAAAAACAGCAGACAGCTTGGCGACGCACTCGATGGGCTCGGACTGGTTCGCGGCCGCTCCGTTAGCAACTCCCATCTTTCGATCGGGGCTTCCCTGGAGGCCGGCAATCTGAAGCAAGCTTTGGATTTATATGCTGATATTATACTTGAGCCACACTTACAAGATGACCAGTTTGAACTGGCCAGACAACTGGCAATTGATGAAGTATACTCTTTAGACGACGATCCCCGACAGAAGGTTATGCTCAAACTGAGGGAACAATTCTATCCGAATCCTTTGGGACGCAGCACTGTAGGGGAAATTTCAGAAATTGAATCCTTAACTGTTAGTATAACAAGGCAGATTATAAGGGACAAATTCAATTTATCTGAGGCTATTTTTGCAGTTGCCGGTAAGTATAACTTTGACCGCATTTACCAACAAATTGAAGATTTATTTTTAAGTCCTGAAAAAAAACTGTATCAAGCTGAGTTTTCTTTGCGGAAAAAGTCCGGAAAATATTTACATATTGATAATGATGGCGCCCAAACGCATATCGCTCTAATGACCGGGACGGTCAAGCCAAACGATGAAGATTACTACAACGCCAGAGTAGCAGTATCAGTTCTTTCGGGCGGTATGAGTGCAAGATTATTTACAGAGGTACGAGAAAAGAGAGGCCTGTGCTATGCAATCGGAGCACGTTACCATGGTCTGAAATATGCCGCCGGAATTATGTGTTATGCAGGCACAACACCAGACAAAGCTCAGGAAACGCTGGACGTAGTAATCGGCGAATTTAATCGGCTTCACGAAGGAATCACCGAAGAAGAAATTGCCAGAGCCAAAGTTGGATTGAAAAGTTCGCTGATTTTACAAAGCGAATCATCCAGCAGTCGAGCAGGTGCAATCGCCAGTGACTACTACATGTTGGGCAGAATTCGCAGCCTGGATGAAATTAAGGAAAGTATAGAGGCAACTAACATCAATTCGGTCATTGAATTTCTGGAAAGGAAAAGATTTAAAGATTTTACTATAGTGACAATCGGCCCAGCTCGATTAGCGATTGATTCTGAATGACCGATGTTTTTTAAAGCTGTAAATCTATCAAATGGTCATTTAATATTATGGCCCTATAATTTAGGATTGATTAATACTGCGGGTGGAAAGTCTTTTAGGGAGGAGGTGTTAATACTTGCAGGTGCCAAACTCTCGTATAAAAAAGTCATCTTAAAATTATATTACTAAGACATTTCTATATAATATCAGCCGATTGTATTGAGCATACGAGACGTCCCATAAAAATCATCTGTTTATCATTATCATTTTTATATCCAACAACGTATATTAAGGGTTGATTTCAATCAAACTCATAAAGAATGTCCCATAATAATTCCACTTAGTAACAATACATTTTTTATGACGAATATAAACAGTGACATTATTGGCCGGTCCCATAAAAATAATTAAAGTTGTCACTGGTTGCCTGTCGATTTATGGCTTTACAGAGGCTTAATACCCATATAGTAAAGAACAACATACATAGATTATGCATATAACTTCTGAATAGATGAGTTTAAATAAAATTGTTACAGTAAGTAGGGACCCCGAGGTCCAGCGGTTAGCTCAAAAATATAGCCAGGAAGTATTTGGAGCAGAAGACCCTGCAGATGCTTTGGAAGTCGTTCAAGCAGTAAATCCTAATCTGATTCTTTTTGATCATCGATTTAATACGGATTACTTTCACGATTTTATAGAAAAGGCCGATAAAAATTCTGTCGATATCCCTGTGGTCATAGTTGGTGATGGTGATAATAATCAAACCGATTTTTCTGCTGAATTTTCTCAATTAGGAATCTATGACTATTTACAGGGAAGGCAAGATTACGAACAACTACAAAGAATTATCAGCAGAATAAAAAGTAAGTCAGAAACTGAATGTTTTGAACAAGCAGAAACCACTCAAGAAGAAAGTCGTTTTTTTGTGAATGAACTTGCTGCCGGAATTTCTATGGCTGGCAAGAGTCGTGCAATTGTAAATACCCTCAAAATGACAAAACTTGTAGCTTCCAGCCAGTGCAATCCGATCTTAATACTTGGAGAAACAGGAACTGGTAAAGAGCTTGTTGCTAAGGCAATACATATTCTCAGACATCCAAATGAACAATTTGTAGCTATCAATTGTGCAGCCCTAACAGCGAATCTACTGGAAAGTGAGCTCTTCGGCCATGTGAAAGGTTCATTCACAGGTGCCGATCGAGAAAAAACAGGGCTTTTCGAGCTGGCCGGAGCCGGTACTCTACTGCTTGACGAAATAAGTGAAATGCCCATGGAGCTACAGGCTAAATTGCTTCGTGTGCTTGAGGAGAAAGAATTCCGAAAGGTAGGAGGTACCAAAAATATCACATGCAATGCCACAATAATATCTGCGAGCAATCGCGATCTAAAACGAGAAGTTCAGGATAATCGCTTTCGACGTGACCTTTACTATCGTCTTAATATAAGCCCCATTACTTTGGCTCCTCTCAGGTCATCTGAGCGCAAATGTGATATCTCGCTGTTGGCAGAGTACTTTCTCAAGACATCAACTATCTGTCCGGATAAACGAGACAAAATAACGTCCCTTACTAAATTAGCGGTTGAGGCCTTAGAGAGACATGATTGGCCGGGTAACATTCGTGAGCTTCGCAACATAATTGAGAGAGCAGTTTTGCTTGAAACAACAGATAAGATTGGACTAAGCGGCATCGTATTCGATCCGGCTGAAATTCATGAAGTTCCGGAAAGTCCAACAGTTGATCGGAATATAGATTTTTCGTTGGAAAAAGCCGAACGTGAACTGATTTCTCGGGCATTGCATGAAACAGGTTGGCAAAAGACACGGGCTGCGGCACTACTTGGCATAACCAGGGCAACTCTTTATGCCAAGGTTAAACAGTATAATATCGAGAAGGATTCACAAAATCCAACAAATCATGCAAATCAAGAACACAATAAAGTTGAATCTTTATCTTTCACTTAGCCGGTAAAAGGTCGGTTATCAGTCTTTAACTTGTTTTATATGTCAGAAAATCTGTCGTCTCGTATAGAATCCTGACGCTTCTGTGTAAAATCATAAAAAAATTTTAATACGATATACCAGTTTTTCGTACTAAAAGCCCTGTAAAAGCAAACCTTCCAACCTTTGAGCGGATCTGGCACAATTATTGCTACCTTATTATACAAAGAATCTATAAGAGGGCGTCCCACAGTCGATTAATACATCGGCCTTTGGAAACCTTAAACACCCTCAAGTTCTTTTTTGAGTCGTCCGGATACTTCGGATTCATTTAGAGGGCGAAGTTAGTAACTATGGCGAAAAAAAAACCAAAAGATAATCGAGAAGAGAAAATTCCCGAGGTGCAACCGGACCGCAAACCATCTAAAAAGAAAGTCTCCAAAAAACGGCCCAATAAAAATAAAAAAGATTTGCCAACTGGGGGAACCCACAAAAAACTCTCGGAACATGAAATATTTACTGGAGATGAAGACTTTTACAAACTCCTGGCAAATTCTCAAGCTATCGAGGCTAAAAAACTGGCTCGCAATATCCAATCTCTGAGCAAGTCATATCGACATAAATCTTTTTCGTTACTCCAGAAAGCTATTCTTATTGGGATTATTACAATTACCACAATGCTTTTATACGTGCTATTAGGACGCAATTCAGGGCCTATTCAAGGCCCAACGGCGATATCTGCCGGTCAAGTACAACAAGAATATAATTCAATGCCCGCAGTGACGGATTCCCCAAATATAGAAGAGGAACAGATCATAAAGTCAAATCCTGCACTCTCACCAACACAACCCCTGTCATTGAATGTTGCTCGGGGCTTCTATAAGCAAAAAAGCTATGACAAAGCTTATGTTGTTTATAGCCAGCTTTACAAGGCTTTACCTATCAGTGAAGCAATGCTGAGGGATTTTCTTCAATTACAAATGGCTTTGTGTTTAGTGAATACTAAAGACTTTGAACAAGCAAGTCGCTTATTCGTACTAATTTCTGAAAGCACTTCCCCTGTTGTCAGGATAATCGCCAATTATCGTATTAGCCTGCTCGAAATACAGAGAAAAAGATACTTAAAGGCCAGAACCAGAGCTTATAAAGCTTTGGCCTTAATAAAGGCGGTTGATTTTGATGATGATTGGGCTTTGGCATTCGAATGTGACTGTTATTTCCTGGTTGCCGAATGTCTGACGCGTTATGTACTTTCGCTAAGTAATGCAGACTGTGACATTCCTGTCTATTTGTGGAGTGATCCAGAGGTGTCCTTAGAGCCGTTTGATAATCTTAGTGAAACACAATTACGCAGCTTCTTAAACTCCGGCTCAGAGCACTTAAGTAAGGGACTTCTTAATCCTCAAATCAACAGGCTCGAAGATCGAAGCCTTTTACCTCGATGGTCTGTAACATCCTATGGAGCACCTGTTGAAGAGTTGTTGGCAAAATTCGGTGCCAGCGCGGATGTTGATATTCGCTGGTCCTTTGAAGAAAGAGCAGGATTAAATTCAGAACCGGATATGATTCGACTCAGTCCGGCCACTTTATATCTTCCGACAGCAAACTCTCAACAAATTGTCTTAATTGCAGCCGGCTGCACCGGGCTATTGGCACGTCTTGATGAAAGCTCCGGCAAACAACATGTGACTATACACAATCCTGCCGATTATTCTTCTTTGCGTGAGCATAAGTATTTTCTTGGGCAGCATGCTATTTCACTTTGGCGAAAGTTCGTCCTTACATTTAATAGCGACAAGCGCCTCGGAAACGCACATTTTGCAATGGGTCTTCTACAGTCGCAGACAGGTATGGCGGCAGAAGCAATCGCGGAATACAAGTTGGTTGCTAATCGCTTTTCTCAAACATCTCTGGCACCATTTGCTTTGTTACATTCGAGCAGAATAAAATCCGATCTGCGTGATTACCGAGGCGCCCGGGAGGATTTAAAGCAACTTATCGAACAATACCCGGATACAGAAATTTATGGCCAGGCATATTTGAGCTTAGCCGATGTTACAAAGCAGGCAGGATTAAATGCCGAAGCAGCACAATTCTATTGCAGGGTTTATAATTTCGGATTGTCCCCGGATTCGAAAAACGCTTCTGCTTTTGGGGCGGCCGGATGTTTTTATCAGATCGAAGCTTATGAAGAAGCCGCAAAATGGTTAACACGATACATAGATCAGAGTAAAGATGATCACAATAACTACTTGTATTCTGCCTACTTTCTCCTGGGCAAAACTAATCTGGCATTAGGCAAGTACGAGCAGGCCTCGAATGCTTTTCAATACGCCATAACAGAGCAGAATTCAAGAGAGCAGTATGTTGAAGCTGTTCAAGCTTTAGTACAGGGCCATATAGAGCAGGAAAACTTCGTAGAGGCGCTTGATGCTCTGGAAAACACACGTTTGGTTGCTTTGTCAGAGCAACAGTCTATCGATATGTTGCTTCTCAAGAGCAAAATATATCGAATGCTGGGACTTGTTGATACAGCTATCGATTCCCTTCGTAACCGAGCCGAATACGTTACTGATCCCCAGTTAAATATTAAAATAACTTTTGAACTGGCAAAATGTTACCTCGCCAATGATAACTTGGAACTTGCCCGAAGTAACTTCAACGAAGTACTTCGTAAGGCCGAGCCAGGACCTTTGGCACAAAGAGCGGCCTTTGAATTGGCTGATGTCTGTTTGAAACTCGGACAAAGTTCTCAATCTATATCTGTCTGTTTGCAGCTCCTGGATTCGGATGTCTCTGCCCAGGAAAAGCAGAGAACATATAAAATGCTGGCAGCAGCTTACAACCAGCAGAAAGATTATAACAAAGCAGTATTAGCTCTTTCGGGTCAATGGCAATAAGCATGAAGAATAAAAGCTCAAAACACGTTTATGGCTCAAGTTTTTCAACATTCGGATTGAAGTACTTGTTATGCATTTATTGTCTTATGCTCTTACCTTTTGACCTTTTAACATTTGTCACGGGAACAGTTTCTGCGAACTCTGATGAATTGGTTGAATACAAATTTCCTCAGGATAGTTTAACAGCCTCAAATGATGCAAACGATCCACTTAAACGCAAATTGTGGAGATCTGACATTACTCCAGCGAAGGATGAAAAGGACCCGAAAATCGGAATAGAGCTAAACCGACTGATCGAACAAGTTCGCTCTATTGAATTTACATCACAGCAGCCCTCTGAGACTGTTGTTGTTCCAGAGACAGTCTCAACAACTGAGCCCAATGAGGCTTCTGTTAGTATGACTGTGCCGAATGAAGATGAAACTAAAGAAATTGAGTCGAAGCCGCCGTATACATCGATTACAGACAAAACCTTACAAATGCTCAAAAGCCTGACTTTAAGTCCCGAAAAAATAGACAATCCCTTTGAACTGGGTGAGATATTGTTTCTCAACGGAAATCTAAAAGAAGCAGCCGTATTTCATCAGGAAGCTCTTATACGCACAGATCCGAACGATCCGGAATCTGCGATTGATAGAGCCTGGCTTTTATTTCAAAAAGGCAACTGTTTGAGGGATGATGATGTGGCCATGGCGGCGAAAATATACGGGCAACTAATTATGGAATATCCCAATTCGCTGTGGGCAGAATTTGCACAAATTCAAAGTCAAATAATAGCCTGGTACCAGACAGATGAACCACAAAAATTAATTGCTGAGAATGAAAAGTAAAATATCAGGATAAAGCGGAAATCCTCTTTAGAGAAAATTGATTATGCAACAAGAGAGAATTGCTAAAACAGATAATACATGCATAAACAAAGAAAATGTCGCGAATGTATTGATTGCTGATAGAGATCCGGAGCAGGCCCGATTTATGCTTGAGATTATGGCTCGAAAAGGAATACGAGGACATATCGTTGATAATAAAGAAAGTATGATAGATTTTATCAATAAGTACAGTTGTGACCTTATTTTTACCAGTGACACAATAAGCAGGCAAACAGACGAGGCAAACAAGCATCAGGATTGTTATGAACTGATTGGAACAATAAAGGCTAATTGCCCGGAATTACCTGTGATTATGATGGCACAAGCTGAACAACAAAGCTCACAGAGCCAGCAACAAACTATCGAAAGAGTAGTTCGGGCTATTCAGCTGGGTTGTTGTGATTTTCTAATCAAGCCTCTCGACCGTGAAAAAGTGGAGGACCTGCTGGACACCTTCATTCCTAACCACAGCTATTCATCGATAGTATCGGCACATGAGAGAACTCGATGCCTTTACCAGATTGTAGGCAAGAGTACAAAGCTGATTCAGACTATTGATTTGGCGAAAAAGATTGCTCCAACATCAGTTCCAGTATTAGTCAGTGGTGAAAGTGGTACCGGCAAAGAATTGATTGCTTATCTGATCCATCATAAAAGCAGAAGATCCGATGGTGCATATATTAGAATTAATTGTGCTGCTTTAAGTGACTCACTTCTTGAAAGTGAGTTATTCGGACATGAGAAAGGTGCTTTTACCGGCGCTTACACTCAGCGGAAAGGCAAATTCGAAATGGCTCATAGTGGGACTTTGCTCCTGGATGAAATTACCGAAACACCAATAAGATTTCAGGCTAAACTATTGCGAGTACTTGAACAGCAGGATTTTGAACGTGTGGGTGGGAATGAAAGTGTTAGGGTTGATGTTCGGATAATAAGCACTACAAATAAGGATCTGCTACAGGAAGTCCGACGAGGACGATTCCGCCAGGACCTTTACTATCGTCTAAGCGCAATAAGATTAACTCTGTGCCCTCTAAGAGAACGTACGGACGACTTGTCCGATCTTGTTTGGTATTTTGTCAACCTTTATTCCCGAGAAGTGCAACGTCAAATCTCTGAGCTTGACCCTCCAATGATGGACATTTTTGCTAAATATCATTGGCCTGGTAATGTACGTCAATTGCGTAATGTCGTGCGGACATCACTGATGTTGGGGGTTGGGCCGATCCTGTCGTTGGCTGATGTCTCGTGGCTGTTCGATGAATTACAACCTTTGCCTCAATTGGATCATGATCCCTTGTGCAGCCTCATATCGCCGTCTTCTACGGAGAGCTCGCAATTCGGTACATGCCATGCACAAAGTGATTTCGGATTGGGCGGGCTACCTCTTGAGCAGGTTGAACGACGGGCGATTCTGGAGACACTAAATCAGACAGGAGGCAACCAGACAAAGGCCGCAAAAGTCTTAGGAATCAGTGACAGAACATTACGAGACAGAATACATCGATATCGAAAAGAAGGCTGCCTACAGCCGGCATAACATAGCCCTTATGAAAGTAATGAGGCATTTATATGGCAGACAAAGAAGATACAAAACAGGAAAAGCAGAAAGAAGATCAAAAGGCGGAAAAAAGCGAAAAGAAGTCTCTGATTAGCCGATTACTTCCGGTAATAATAATACTTATCGTAGTAGGTCTCTGCGCCAGTGCCGGATTCGGTCTTGGTCGATTATTGGGCGGTACCGACTCACCAGAAACGCCCGAATCAATTTCGGAGACAGATGAATCGGACCAGACAGATGCTATCCAAACAGATAAAAATTCCGGAGACAGTTCAGAAGAAGTCTGGTATTACGATTTAGAACCAGTCGTTGCAAATCTAAATGAGCCCAGCATCACACGTTACGTAAGTGCCACTTTAACATTCGAGATGAGTTCCAGCTTGGATAAAAAGAAAGGCACTGAGTATCTTGACGAGAAAAAACCGATCATTATAAACTGGCTGACTATTTATCTTTCAGGTCTTGGCCTTGACGATATCAGAGGTGACAAGAACCTGATGAGTATTAAATCACACATACGAGACGCACTGAATGAAAAACTTTTTCCAGATTCCAAACCACAGATCAAGGATGTTTTGATTCAGAAATTCCCTGTACAATGAGCAGCAGCATTAAAGACAATTTGACTAAATCAAAGATACAACAGCTACTTTCCGCTGTTGGCTCAGTGCCGACAGAAGACAGCTCAGAAATTGAAGTTGAAGAACTCAATTGGCGCGAGCCTCACTACTTTAGTAACACACAACTGAAGACACTCACTGATTTTACGGAACAATTAGCAGCAGCGATAGCTGAGAAATTCACCGATTTTTGCTGTAGTCAGTTCGAGGTAACAATTGCCTCGACTACACAGTACTTTGCAGATGAATTTCTTAACAAATCCTCTGACGAACATAAAGTTTTTTATCTGCCATTTGGCACCAACCAAGAGTATCATTTTGGGCTTCTTGGTATACCTGAGCAAACCGCGGTTTTGTGGGCAAAACAATTGCTTGGCGATACCGAATCCGAAGAGAATTCAGACAGGGAACTATCGCAATTAGAGAAATCACTCCTTCTGGACCTGGGTACTGCCCTGATTAAAGCGTTTTCAGAACCTTTTACAACCTGTGACCTTCATCCGGCAAGTAGTATAGAATGTGAGCAGTGGCCCCTTGAACTGCAAGGCACAGAGGAATTGTGTCAGATTTCATTTAACGTTAAAAAATCCAACACAGAGAACGATACAACAGCTTATTTTTTGATTCCTTGTAGCAAGTTGGAACCTGTAGTTGCAGGAAATAGTGAAGCTGTATGTGAGTTTTCTCCAGAAGATATTTCTAAAATGATTCTTAAACACCTGGAGCAAACGCCGGTTTGTGTTACAGTTCAACTGGCTTCTGCCGAGCTTAGCTTTGAGGAGATGATGAGTCTGCAGGTCAACGATATAGTGCTGTTAGACATGAAAGTTAACGAACCGTTAGAATTGATAGTGGATGGGCAAACAGTCTGCTATGGTTGGCTTGCACAATCCGCCGGCAGGTATGCTGTAAAAATTTCAGCAACGGCATATAGAAATACAGCCTAAAAAAACAAATCCGAACATGGTTTTGTTAAATAGAAGGAAATAATATGGCAAAAGCAGCTCAAGCAGCGAAAGAAAAGGCCACAGACAAACAGGATGATTCAAAGAAGCAGGCCCAATCAGTTGAATTGTCTGAAACCACTGAAACTGAGGTTACAGGCCCCGGTGGAAGCGTCGATATCCTACTGGATATGAGCGTTCCAATTACAGTGACCATTGGCCAAACTGAAACGACTGTCCGGCGACTTTTACAGCTTGGGCCCGGGTCTGTATTGAAGCTCAGCAAGCCTATTGATGAACCCATAGATTTGTACCTAAGCGATACCAAGTTTGCTATGGGCAGTGTAGTTGTAGTGGACGGACGTTTTGCCGTGAAAATAACTCAGATTCATGGAGTCGCTGATTCCGCTGATAAAACACAAGAGGCGTGAATTTAGGAAAGAATTGTGATGGCAGGTTCTGAACAATCAAAGTCGCTGGGATCACAGGGATCGAATACAATTATTACGCCACTGGCATCCTATAGCAATTTTATTTTGGCTTTTGGATTGGTAACGGTTCTTGGAACTCTTATAATTCCTCTTCCCAAACAAGTTCTGGACATGCTTTTGGCTTGCAGTATATCACTGTCTGTTGCCGTTCTTATTGTTACTCTGTCATCAAAAGAGGCATTAGAATTATCCACTTTTCCTTCTTTGCTTCTTTTTGTAACTCTTTTTCGCCTTTCTCTCAATGTAGCATCAACCAGATTAATACTTTTACATGGTGATGCAGGGAAGATTATTCAAACCTTTGGTGGCTTCGTTGCCGGCGGCAGTTTCGTAGTAGGGCTGGTAATTTTCCTCATCCTTGTTGTAATCCAGTTTATAGTTATTACAAAGGGTGCAGAGCGAATAAGTGAAGTTTCAGCTCGTTTCACACTTGATGCTATGCCCGGCAAGC
>CAZFOQ010000038.1:0-29703 GCA_964520535.1 uncultured Pirellulales bacterium
AAGTTGCCGATGCTATTGATGCCAGATTCAATAATATATCGAAAATACATATATTGCATCATAAATTCAGACCGGCATTAAGCCAGATCGTTACAATAGATTTAAGAAACATTGCTGCGCTTCGAACCGCCCAGGTTGTGCTGGCGATCCAGCGTTATCGTTTAGCAACTGGGAAGCTTCCGGAGACACTTAAGGACCTTGTCCCAAACTATCTCGAATCCGTTCCAATTGACCCATTTGACGGCAAAGAGCTGCGATATCAAAAGCTTGAGACCGGCTATGTTATCTATAGTATAGGTGAAGACCTCAGCGACGATGGCGGCAAAGAAATGCCAAAAGGCAGAAAGGAACGAAGGTCTTCTAATTGGGATATAACTTTTATCGTTGAAAGATAGAAGGAAGATTTACTGTGGGCAATAATGAAAAAACTGTTAAGAAACGCCGTAAACGTAAAGCTTATCGCATATTGATTGTATTGCTTCTTATTGGTGCAGCGGCTTTTACGCTTTATAGATTAAGCTTAAAAAAGAAGCTGCAGGCCAGAATAGAAGCCGTCCGTGCAGCCGGTTATCCTGTAACCGGGGCCGAGTTGAACGACTGGTACACGATACCGGATGATGTTGAAAATGCTGCCGATATTATTTTAGATGCCATTTCATACTACCGGGAACCTCAGGATAGTGAGCTTCTTCCTCTATTAGGTAAAGTTGAACTTCCTGCTCGTACAGAGCCTTTGACCGAAGAGGCCATGAATGTAATCGACCAGTATCTCAGTGACAACCAAAAGACTCTTGGCTTGTTACACGAAGCCGCAACTATAGAGCACAGTCGTTATCCTATTGACTTCAGCGATTTTCTTGGAATCCGGTTCGATTATTATCCTGACATACGTAATGGCGTAAGGTTACTAAATCTCGAGGCCATCTCTTATGCAGAAAATGACAATCCTGAATTGGCCGGGCGTTCGATAACATCCGCTTTTGGCATCGCTCGAACCTTCGCAAAGGAACCGATATCTGTCTCTCAATTTTTTCGTTCTATATGCCAGGCTCTTACTATATCAACTCTCGAACGTGTCATTAACAGAATCGATTTTACGAACGACCAATTAGCAGAGCTTGATCATGTTATTGCCGATGCTCAGGCTCCCTCGGCCATGTCCCGCGCATTTACAGGGCAAAGATGTCTGTACATAAGTAATCTAAATATAAACGATTTTTTGGAACCAGCACTTTTTGGTAGAAACACACCTGTTCCTCTTGCTGAACTCTATATTCAACTCTATAAGGTTTCCGGATTGGCCGACAGGGATAAAATCATCTATCTTGATCTTATGGGCGAATATATTAAAGCCGCCCAACTCCCCATACAAGAGCGCCAAAAGGCGTTTGAAGCAATAGATGCCAAAATCAAAGCGAAATCGAATATCCATATATTACTGCATACACTTTTATCAGGACTTTCAAGATATATTATCAGAGATTTAGAAAATTTCGCTCGACTTCGTACTGCCCAGATTGCTCTGGCGGTCCAACGTTATCGCCTATCTAAAGGTAAGCTTCCCGATTCTTTAGAGGATCTTGTCCCGAGCTATCTCAAAATCATTCCAACGGACCCATTCGATGGTAAAGAAATGCGGTACAAGAAACTTGATACCGGCTATGTCATTTATAGCATTGGCGAAAACCTCAGCGACGACGGCGGCACAGAAATACCCCCGACCACCAAAGAAAGGCGAGAAGCCCCCAATTGGGATGTAACCTTCATAGTTGTCCTTGGGACTCCTTACGGAAAGCGTTAAACAACTCTGCAAGCGATAAATATATAAAAATGCTTTATGCTGCTATTTGTGATAGTTATAATAAAGTAATGGAATAATCATAAGTGGAGAAGAATTATAAACTTTGGGTAAATTATGGAAATAATGTGAAACTTTTTTGTGGCATTTGCGTCTTATTATTTAGCAAGAAATACGTTCCCGGAGAAAACGGGTCATGTTTTCAAGGAAATTTAGTTATATGGTGTAGCGAAATAGGGGATACTCATGGCTAAACCATTTGAGAGAAGCCTTCGCAAAGTTCGCCTTCGCTGCAGTATTAACCTGCTCATACAATATGCAGGATGGATTCTCGCCGGAGCCGGAATTATGGCTGTGTTGGCCGTTCTGACCGAGCGTTTGCTGGCTTTGGACGTCATAACCTCCCAGACTGCCTGGAGTTTCTGGAGTTTTGTGACAGTTGTGACTTTCTTGTTCTGGCTTATGAAAATACCGAACCGAATGCGAACCTCACTGATCCTTGATGAACGGCTTAGACTTCATGAACGATTCAGTACGACATTAGCGTTGTCTGATTCCCAGGATCCCTTCGCTGATGCCGCACGTACCGAAGCTTATGAAAAAGCCCGAAACTTGAGTTTCCAGGGACATTTTCCCATCCGCTTTTCAAAAAGCTGGGCTTATGCAATCACAACATGGGTGATTGTTTTGGGTTTAATCCTGTTTCTGCCGCATAAAGACCTTCTCGGATTTCTCAGGCAACGTACTCAGCAACAACAACTCGCTCAACAAACCCAGCAGGCCAAAGTGGATGTCAATGATGCCACTAAGTCGGTTACATTGGCTGTGAAACAGTTGGGCAATCCCGAACTGACCGATGCCTTGAGCAAGCTGGAACAACTCCCTATGGATGCCAAACCGGCGGACATCAAACGACAGGCAATCCGACAACTTGGTGACATATCAGACCAGATCAACAACATGCGGAACAGCGTGCATATTGAGTCTTTAAATATGATGCAGCGGATGTTTAAGCAACTTCGAGGTTCCCCGAACGCTTTTACACAGCAAATACAACTGGCACTGGCCCAGGGCAATTTCGCACAGGCTTCTGCAATGCTCGGCCAACTGCAACAGGAATTGGCCAAAGGTAACCTAACCGAACAGCAGCGAAAAGACCTGTCCGAACAGTTACAAAATTTAGCCGAACGGCTTAGCGAATTAGCCCAGAAAAACGAAGAGTTTGAGAAAGAGTTGGAAAAGCTTGGTTTAGACAAAAAGCTTGCCAAATTAGACGAAAATCAACTGCGGCAGAGTTTACAACAGCAGGGATTGACCGCCGAGAAAATTGAAGAGTTATTACGAAAAGCCGCTGCCTCACAGTTAGCCCGCAGCCGATGTGCAGGTCTGGGAGGCGCGATGGCCAGTTGTGGTGCCGGTGGATTGGGTGTAGATGAATTGGCCCAGATAATGGAACAATTAGATGAGCTTGAGGCCCTTCAGCAGCAGATTACGTTGACCGAGGCCAGTCTCGCTGAGATTGCACGTGCGATTGGCTGCCTTGGAGAAGGCATGTGTGAAGGTCCTGGCTATCAGGGGCCATTCAGTGAAGGACCATCTACCGGATCCGGACCCGGTACCGGAGGTCCGGGAATCGGTTGGGGCCCTCGCTCGTTCGATGATTCCGGCGAAACCGGCACAAAGTCCACCCGACTGAAAAATGAGCCTGGAGAAGGACCTATGATTGCCAGTTGGTATTTCAAGGAATCACAAATCAAAGGGCAGGCAAAGCGAGATTTTACCGAAGTAATTCAAGCCGGCCGCGACACTGCCGCCGAGGCTATTACTGAAAACGAAATCCCACGCAGATACGAAGAAGCAATAAAGAAATATTTCGGTCAGCTCGAACAGGCCCCGCCGAGCTCATCAACCTCACTGAGCTCAGAAGAACCAAAACAAGCTGCTGATGAATAATAAACGTCCCGCACAAAGGAGATAGCGGTATGCAAAGAAGAACAGTCGCTATTAATTGTCTGTTCATTGTTTTTTGTTCTTTGTTTTTTCTTTTTTTGCCGTCCTGTAAAAAAAGTCCCGGTGAAAACCAAAGACAGGTCGTTTTGTATTGTTCGGTGGATCAGGAAATAGCCGAGCCAGTTATCGCTGAGTTTGAAAAACAGACAGGGATTGAAGTCCAAACTCGCTTTGATACAGAAGCAAGCAAAACGGTCGGTCTGATTCAAAAAATAAGAGCCGAAGCCGCTTCCCCCATTGCAGATGTCTTTTGGTCAAGCGAGATTTTTCACACTATACGTCTGGCTCGTGAGTCTTTGTTGAGTCCATACCATAGTGACATGACTGCAAACTGGCCCGCTTTATTCCTGGACCCACTGGCCCGTTGGCACGGCTTTGCACTGCGGGCTCGCGTTATTGCTTATAATACAGAAAGAATCTCTGCCGAGCAGGCCCCTCGAAGTTTGGAGGATTGTCTCGATAGTCAATGGAAGGATCGGCTGGTTATGGCATCCCCGGAGTTTGGCACAACAGGCGGGGATGTTGCCAGTTGGTTTGCTAATTATGGTTCCGGGCGGGCACGCGAAATCCTGCACGCACTGAAACTCAACGGGATACGTCTTGTTTCCGGCAACAGCACCGCCGTGAGAATGGTTGCAACCGGCCAGGCGGATATTTGTTTTACAGATACCGACGATGTTTATGCCGCTCAGAGGAACGGCTGGCCTGTAGCAATGAATTTTCTCGACCAGGATGGTAAAGGCCCGCTGGTAATACCTAATACAACTGCAATAATCGCTGACGCTCCACATCCGGATGAAGCAAAAGAATTGATGGATTTTCTTTTGAGTGAGCAACTCGAACTAATGCTCGTTCGCAGTGATTCGCACAATTGTCCAATACGTCCGGCTCTGGTTCAGCGATATCAGTCATATGCCATCCCAAACCCTTTGGATATCGATTATGACAAGGTCGCCGACTTATTGCCGGAAGCTATCAAAACTGCAAGAGAGATTCTCCAGTGAGTGGTGATAATATTTATGTGAGATTTTTAATAGTAGCCGCATTAGTTCTATGGGTATTAGTAATTTTCCTGCCGCTTATCGTTCTTTTTACAAGTGCAACGCGCCCGGTTGCCGAATTTAAAGTGAGTAACAATTTTTTTGCCACTATGTTTCGCTCTTTTACTCTGACTGCTGTTATTGCAATTGTAGCCGTTCTGCTGGGTTGGGTCCCGGGACGATTGCTTGGAACATCTCACACCCACAAGGATTTGCTACTGTTGATGCTTTTAATGCCTTTGGCACTTCCACGTTATGTTCTCTACTATGCCTGGATGCTGTTGTTGAGCCCGACCACACAATTGGGTGCATATTTATCCCGCAGAACTGAGCTTGCCAGATTTATAGGTACCGTTAGCTCATCCTCAGTTCTAATTCTCTGGTATTGGCCTTTGGCTGCACTGCTGATTGCTCAGGGATGGCGAAAAATAGACCGTCAAATCTGGGATAGCGCATCTCTTGATGCCGGCTATTTTGGAGTATTCAAGAAGATTACATTACCTTTACTGGCCCGTCCCTTGTTACTGGCTTTTGGAGTATGTTTCGTTTTGTGTTTGTCTGAGTTTGCCACTTTTCACCTTGCAGGTATTAAGACAATAGGTACGGAATTAGCTGTTCTCTATGAACTGACAGGCTCGGAGGCTTCTACGGCAAGAGCTGCCTGGCCTGTGGCCGTTGCAGCTTTGATACTCGCAGTCGTCCTTGGTAAAAGTACTCGCTCCTGGGCCCTGCCTGCCGCTCTCGGCACGGTTGAATTCGAAAACCAGAAATGGCGATGGCTCTTTTTATTCGTTTTAATTGGAATTTCACTAATTGTGCCGTTGACTCTGCTGGTTGGCAATATCACCGACACTCAGGCATTTGAGCAGTTTTTTATGTTACATCTTGACGAGCTGGGCTGGTCGCTTTTTATAGCTGCCGTTACTGCCGGAATGGCTTATTTGATTGCTTTCGGGGCATTGTCTTTGGAGAGGACTGCTGGTTGTCACTCTAAGCGTTCCGGTCATCTTTTATCCCTGATAATGCGAACCACATTATTTCTAACCATGTTTGTCCCGGCTTCTATTATTGGGGTCTCTCTGCTCAAGATGTTGGTTGCATTCAATGCCCCTGTATCATTGCGACAGGGCTGGTATGTTGTTTCAGCAGGTCAGGCCGGACGGTTCGCAGGAGTCGCGATGATTTTACTGCTGTTGACTCAGTACGCAAGCGAAAAGTCCCTGTCGGAAATGGCTTCGCTGGATGGTGCCTCACGGTCACAGATTTGGTGGTATATACATTTACCTCACACCTGGCCGCTCTTTGTTGGAAGCTTTATTCTGATAGTCATGTTCAGCATGACAGAATTGTCCGCCACAATGGTGCTGCTGCCCGCTGGTTTACCTAACTTCGCTCAGCGTTTACTCAATCAAATGCATTATGCACGGGATCAGCAGGTTATTGCATCTTGCCTGATATTAATTTGCCTGTTTCTTGTACTGACTGCAGTCATAGTGTTGTTACTGCGAGTTATTCGTTCGCGTCAGTTAATAATACTAATGATTCTTGCCATCTGCCTACCCGGTCTTACTGGCTGTGATGATGAATCGGTTACAACCGATGGCCCGAAAATATTAGATACTTTCGGCAAGACCGGACAGGGACAGGGTGAGTTCATCTACCCCAGAGCTATCGATATAACAACTGATAATAGTTCGCTGTTTATTGTTGATAAAACCGGCAGAATTCAGCGGTTCAGCCTTGAAGGGGATTTTCTGAATATGACAAAGATGCCCCAGACCGAAGCAGGCAAACCTACGGGGCTAAGTGTTGGCCCGGACGGTAACCTTTACGTCGCCGATACACATTATCACCGTGTTGTCGTTTTCTCTCCCGATGGAAAAATCATTCGCAAATGGGGTCAATTCGGAGAGGAAGACGGCTGTTTTATATATCCTACGGATATAGCATTTTCGAACGACGGCAGAATCTTCGTGAGTGAATACGGCGGCAATGATCGAATCAGCATATTTAATAAGCAAGGTGAATTTTTGTATTGCTTTGGCGGTCCCGGAAGTGGGCCCGGCCGGTTGGCACGACCTTCAGCTCTTTGTGTGGACATATCTCGGGGCCGCCTCTATGTGGCCGATGCATGTAATCATCGAATCGCGATTTATGATTTCGATGGTCAGATACTCGGATATATCGGCGGTGTCGGTCTAACTGCCGGCAGGCTTCGTTATCCGTATGATCTGGCAATATTTTCAGATGGTACATTGCTCGTTTGCGAATATGGAAATAATCGACTACAATTATTCAGCCCTGAGGGTCACAGCCTTGCCGTTTATGGCAGGGCGGGTCGGCAACTGGGAGAGCTGGCTTATCCATGGGGGCTTGCAATTGATAGTCGCCGACGTGCATTTATTGTCGACGCCGGTAATAATAGAATTCAGGTCTGGCAACTCCGTTCTCCGTAGTACTACGAAGGATGAATATGACATATAGCTATGGTTTCTATTTCAGCCAGCCCTGGTGGCTGGTAGGATGCATCGTACTGGTGCCGATTATCTGGTTGGCCAGGCGGAATCTCGCCGGAATAGGACCGGTTCGCCGAGTGCTTGCTACAGTCTTACGTTGTTTGGTGGTCATTATCCTTATCGCTTTACTTGCCCGGCCAATACTCACCAGAACAAGCGAGCGTCTTACTGTAATTAGCGTGATTGATCGAAGCCAATCTATTCCCTCAAGCCTTCAACAGGCGAGCCTGGATTATCTTTCTCAAGCCCTTGTCGATAAGGCCCCCCAAGACCAGTTAGCTGTTGTCGATGTCGCTGAGGCTGCGAGCATTTCGAAATTGCCTTCCAGTGACATAACTATCCGTCAAAGAAATACTACACTTAATGGTCAGCAGAGCAAATTAGCAGATGGAATCCAGATGGCGATGGCCATCGCACCGCCGGATACGGCTGTGAGAATATTGTTCATAAGCGAGGGCAATGAAACCGCAAACGACCTGAAAGAAACCGCTCGAACCGCCGCTGCCAACAACATTCCCATTGATGTTTTACCTCTTCGGTACCAATATGACAAAGAAGTCATTTTTAAGCGTCTTGCCGCTCCGACCAGAGCCAGAAGCAGCCAAACTGTTTCGCTGAGATTCATTCTCAACAGTACAACAAACGCCCGGGGTAAATTGCAGTTGAACCTTAATGATGAACCTGTCGATCTCGACCCCGGCTCGCCGGAAATTACGGCACAAATAGAACTCAAACCCGGCACAAATGTTAAAACTATATCGTTACCTGTCGGCACTCGTGGTATCCATGAGTTCGAGGCAGTCTTTATTCCCGACGAACCGGACCAGGACAGAATCTCTCAAAACAATCGTGCCGGTGCCATAACAAACGTCGCAGGACCCGGTCATGTCCTCGTTGTCGATACGGATGGTTCGACCGGTCAGGCTTTGGAAAAAGCCCTGGCAAATTCCAATATTGATATTCGCTACTCTCTGGTGGCCGAATTCCCGGACAACTTAGCCAGATTGATGGATACCGATGCCGTCATTCTGGTCAATACCGACTGTGCCAACTTCACTTATCAGCAGCAGGAAATGATCCTTCGTTATGTCACCGACCTCGGAGGGGGACTTATTATGGTGGGGGGGCCTCAGTCCTTCGGTGCCGGCGGCTGGATAGGTTCGCCTCTGGCCGAAGTCCTTCCTGTTGATTTGGATCCGCCCCAGAAAAAACAATTACCCAAAGGGGCTCTGGTATTGATTATGCATGCTTGTGAGATGCCACAGGGCAACTACTGGGGCAAAATGGTTGCTGCCGCCGCTGTCAAGACTTTGAGTCGGCTGGATATGGTGGGCATCCTGGCTTATAGCTGGCAGGGGACGGGCGATTGGGTTTACCCGTTTTCCCAGGTCGGTGACAAAGAGGCTGTCCTCTCAGCTATCAGAAAGATGCAAATGGGCGATATGCCAAGTCTTCATGCGCATTTGCAACAAGCCTACAACGCACTTAAAGATAGTGACGCCGCTCAAAAGCATGTTATAGTAATAACGGATGGCGACCCACAAGACCCCACGACACAACTGCTCAATCAATGCAAACAAGCGGAAATTACATGCACGACTGTCGGTATTTTTCCGCATTCACCCAAAGATTTACAACGCCTTTTACGAGTAGCCCAACTAACCGGTGGACGCTTCTACGATGTTAAGGACCCTCAGCAGTTACCGCAAATCTTTATTAAGGAAGCTCAGGTTGTACGACGCGCTCTGATTATCGAGGAGACATTCTCACCTGTGATAACCTACTCGCTCAGCGACATCACCAAGGGATTGCCTGCCGATCTGCCGAATCTCGACGGTTATGTTGTCACTGGGCCGAAAAGCGGCCTGAATCAAGTCATTTTAGCCAGTCATCAGGCGGACCCGATCCTCGCAATCTGCCAGTCGGGACTTGGGCGATGCGTAGCATATACGACTTCAATTGACAGCCGGTGGGCCTCAAACTGGCTGCAATGGGGTAGTTTTGAAAGATTCTGGGAACAAACCGTCCGCTGGGCTGCTAAACCGGCTCAATCCACAGATTGTGAAGTTCTCGCCGACGTTCAGGGCCGCCAGGTCACAATCAATGTCGAAGCGGTTGACTCCGAAGGCAAATTTATTCAATTTTCCAGTATCGACGGACAGATAATAACGCCGGATATTTCAACCGATGCACTCGAACTAACACAGATTGGGCCGGGGCAGTATTCCGGCCAGTTCCAGGCAAAAGCCCCGGGCAGCTATATCGTGAATCTACGCTACCGGAAGTTTGGAGAAGATGCTGAAATCCGATTGGCTGAAGCTGCGGTGACAATTCCTTTTGCTCCGGAATTTCGCGATCTCTCTGATAATGCACCTTTATTAACCCAAATCAGCGAGATTTCCGGCGGGCGGATTTTGAATTCTGATCCAAATCAGGCCAATCTCTTCGACCACACCGGATTAAAATTTCCTGAAACTCAAATGCCGCTGATTCGACCGTTAATGTTTATTTGGCTGGCGCTGCTCTTGTTAGATGTAGCTGTCCGCAGGGTTCTCCTGGATATTAAGGCTATAGGTCGACGGATTGCCTTATTCCTTCGCTACCGCAGAGGCAAGCATAAAGAAGACAGAACTCTTGAGCAGCTCAAGCTTAGGCGGCAAAAAGTCCTTGACCAGCTTAAAGCTCGATCGCGAGAACCGGCTGCATCCAGAAGATACCAGGCTGATGAGAAATTCGAAGGCGAATTACCGATGTCAAAGGTCTCACCCCAGATAAAGGTTGAAGAACCTGTCTCTAAAAAAACTGAGGCCCAAAAGGATAGGGAGATTCCCCCAGAAAGCGAAGCCTCACATATTCAAAGGCTGCTCAGGGCCAAACATAAGGCCGCAGATAGCAAACAGAATGAAAAGACCGAAGACGACAAGTAGATACTTAGGAGAAAATAAAAATGTCAAAACAAGAAAAAGAGGTAGAAGAACAGTGTCGGGATTTTCGTCGGATGTTCGATTCGTTACGAAGTGAAATCGGCAAAGTTATAGTTGGCTACGAGCCAATCGTGGAGAATGTCCTGATCTCTCTGTTTTGTGGCGGACATGTTCTGTTGGAGGGAGTCCCCGGACTCGGCAAGACGCTGCTTGTGCGCACAATGAGTGATGTTTTTTCACTCGATTTTCGCCGTATCCAGTTTACGCCGGATTTGATGCCGGCTGATATCATCGGCACAAATATCGTTATGGAAGACAAGGCGACCGGAAAACGCCGGTTCGAGTTTCAGGCCGGCCCCATCTTCGGGCAGATTATTTTAGCTGATGAAATCAACCGTGCCACACCCAAAACCCAGTCTGCTATGCTCGAAGCAATGCAGGAGCATTCGGTTACCAGTGGCGGGCAGATTCGAAAATTACCGGAACCGTTTATGGTCCTTGCAACTCAAAATCCCATCGAACAGGAAGGTACATATCCTCTTCCCGAAGCACAGATGGACCGTTTTTTCTTCAAAATCCTCGTCCCATACAGTAATCGCCGGGAACTTGGAACCATCATCGACCGAACTACAACAGGTCATGAGCCTCAGGCTATGGCCGTTGTCGGAACCGATGGGATAATCGAAGCTCAACATCTGGTCCAGCGTGTCGTTATCGCCGAGCACGTGCGGGATTATGCGATACGCCTTGTTCTGGCAACACATCCCCAGGGAGAATTCGCGGCAGAGATTACCAACCGTTTTGTCCGTTTCGGCTCCTCGCCTCGCGGCGTTCAGGCCCTGGTGCTCTCGGGCAAGGTCCGCGCAATGCTCGATGAGCGTTATCATGTTAGTTTCAGCGACATTTCAGCTTCGGCACTGCCGGCGTTGCGTCATCGTATACTTCTGAACTTTGAAGGCCAGGCCGAAGGAATCACAACGGATGAAATCCTCGGTCAAATACTTGAAAGTACTCCTAAAACTATGGAACAAAAACTCGATGTCCCCTAAAACAACAACATCACGGAAACGATTGACCGATTTGCTCGACCCGGAGTTTATGAGCCGGCTGGATTCGCTCGACGTTATGAGCCGAAAGATACTTCAGGGCAAGCTCCAGGGGGAACGGCGTTCCAAACGCCGTGGTCAGAGCGTTGAATTTGCCGACCACCGCCCGTATGTCGCAGGCGACGACATGCGTTTTGTGGACTGGAATATTTACGGCAGGTTGGAACAATTATTCCTCAAACTTTTCCTCGAGGAACAGGACCTTACCATCCATATAGTAGCGGACATCAGTGCTTCGATGAGTTTGGGAGAGCCTTCGAAAGAACATTTTATCAAAAAGCTTACCGCAGCTTTGAGCTATGTGAGCCTTGTTAATAATAATCGTGTGACTATCAGTCTTTTTGCAGATGGCATGACCGGTCAGCTCGCTAATATGCGAGGCAGAAATTATCTTCATAAAATGGCAGACTACCTTTTGACTGCCGATTGTGATGGGCTTTCGCACTTTGATAAGGCCTGTCGAGAATTGGTTGCCGGACGCATAGGCTCCGGCGTAACTATCGTACTGAGTGACTTTTTATTCAAGGATGGTTTCGATTCCGGCCTGCGCCGACTAATAGGCAGGCAGTACGACCTTTATGTTATCCAGGTGTTATCAGCTCAGGAGCTTTCGCCGGATTTAACGGGTGAGTTGAAACTGGTTGATATTGAGGATGCCGATATCGCCGAGATTACCGTATCTGCCGCTTTGTCGAAGTATTACAAGCGAAACCTCACTGCCTATTGTAATGAATTGAAGAATTTTTGCACCCGTCGCGGTGCCGTATATATACTTGCCAATTCGGGCGATTCTGTGGAGTCCTTAGTGCTGAATTATCTTAGGCGGATTCGTTTACTTCGTTGATAAAGAGAAATTGTTAAACGGGAACCTGGTATTATGGAATGGCTGACTCCTTTAACGGCTCTTTACGCTGCTGCGATAACGGTGCCGCTATTGTTGCTGTTGTATTTTCTCAAGCTCAAACGCCGCGAGCAGATTGTCTCAAGCACCCTGTTGTGGAAGCGAGCAGTTCATGACCTGCAGGTAAACGCCCCGTTCCAAAGATTAAGGCGTAATATCCTGCTGCTGCTTCAGTTGTTAATGTTGTTTGCCATTTTACTTGCTTTAGCCTGGCCGATTCTTTCTCTGGTTGCTGGTCCGGGCCAGCGATACGTGCTGTTGATTGACCGCTCGGCCAGTATGAACGCCATCGACTTCGAGCCTTCGGCTCTCAACGAAAATCTTCCAAGTCGCCTGGATATAGCCAAAGAACAGGCAAAAGTATTCATCGAGTCGCTGAGAAGTAAGGCCCTTTTTTCTCTTAGGGATGAAAGCAATCAGACGATGGTCATTGCATTCGACAATCATGCCAAGGTCATGTGCAACTTTACCTCCGACAAGCGGCAATTAATCTCTGCAATAGATGCGATAGCTCCAAGCCATAATCAGTCCTCTTTAGCTGAAGCCGTTGTAGTTGCCAATGCCTTTGCTCAGTCACCTGGCGTCGAAGCCAACTACCTCAGTGCTGAGGAGCCGGCCAAATTGATGCTGTTCAGTGACGGACAAATCAGAGATATTGACCAGCTCGTCGTTGGCTCCGATGATTTGACTTTTCACTGCATAGGAAAAACCAGCCTCAACATAGCTGTAACCGCTATGCAGGCGCGAAGATCATACGAAAATCCCGACCAGATAGAAGTATTTGCGACGATTGCTAATTTTGGTGACAGAGGAGTTACTTGTGATGTTCAGTTGAGTGTAAATAATAATGTTCGCGCTGTAAGGTCTGTAACCATTCCTTCGGCAAAAACTGATAGCTCTTCAGATTCGACCACGCCCGGTAAGATGGCAGTCAATTTCTCACTCTCAGAAACCCAGGCCGGTGTCCTTGAAGTCAGGCAGTTGCATCCTGATTCCCTGGCCTGCGATGATGCCGCATGGGCAATTTTGTCTGCCCCTGAAAAGTTATCAGTTTTGCTTGTTACCAACGGTAACATAGTGCTCGAATCTGCTTTAAAGGCCTGTCCAGTTGCTCGTCTTGAAGTCCTCTCGCCGGTACAATTCGATGCAATGGATCATTCAGTTATGAGCATTGAGCAGCCTTTTGACGTAATTGTACTTGATAATTATCTTCCCGCTGAGTTACCCAAATGCCGGTATCTTATCTTCGGCCAGCCGCCAAACGGCATTGACGTTTCAGTGCCTGGCCAACTCGAAAACCAGGTGATGGTAGATTGGAGACAGAAGCACCCCGTACTTAAATATGTGAATCTTACGAATCTTTTTGCCGCGAAGTGTTATCAAATGAATTTGCCTCGTGATGCTGAGATCCTCGCAGAATTCAATGAAACGCCGGCTTTAGCCTTAATCAGACGAAACGGAAGTATCTTTTTGCTTGCAGGTTTTGATGTTCTTGAGACAAACTGGCCGTTTGAACCAAGCTTTGTCTTATTCTGTTATAACGCAGCCAGCTTTCTTGGCATGCAGGTCGGGCAAAACCAGCAGTCTAATCTGCAGGTCGGTGACCCTATTATTGTTGAAGGTCTAAATCCTGAGATAACGGCTCAGCTCAATGGTCCAGGCTTATCAGGGATAGAAGTGAGATCAAATTCTGCAGGCGTTATTCGTTTTGCCAACACATCCCAGGTCGGCATTTATAGCTTAAATGTTCCGGATCAACCTGTCAGGTTTTTTGCCGTCAATCTGCTCGATTCGCAGGAAAGCAATATCCAGCCGCTCCGGGAGCTTGTTCTGCCGGGGCAACGTATACAGGCTCAGCAAGGTGCCGTGAGCCGGGCAAATCTTCCTTTGTGGCCATATCTTGTTTGTTTGGCTTTAGTTCTTGCATGTTTAGAATGGTTAATATATACTTTCAAGGTTAGAATTTAACACATAAATTTCGCATACGGCGAGGGTTATCTATGTTACGCATTTGTAAGATTTTCTTAGTGGTTATGGCTTTGAGTGTTGTTTCTTCCGCCTCAGAGGAACCGGTATTTAATGTTGATTTCTTTTGTGGCTGGGGCGGTTATTATCGCCCAATGGAGTGGACTCCGATAGAAATTGGCATCGACAGCGATATGACCGAACCCTTCGCAGGTTCTCTAACCATCTCTGCTCAGCAGGACGGCTTGAATACTTTAGACATTATGAATGAATTCGTTCTTACGCCGGATATACCCCAGCATCTTCCTCTGGTTACGAAAGTTACATATGCCGCACATAAATGTAGTGTCAGAATCGCTGACAGACGCGGTCGAACACAATGGAGTCATGACTTTGAACTTTGGGATTTTTCCCCGGAAAATCGCCTGATTACAGCGGTAGCAGATAAGGACTTGTTGATCGGGCTTGTGGGGCGCCCAAGTTTCGGACTTGCACTTTTACCTAAACAATCTATCTGTTCGACGAATATCGGCAACGGAAATGTCCATCTTGGAGATAAGGTGCCACGAATGGTCCCCTGGGACTGGACCGGATTTGTCTCTCTCGATTTGCTTATCCTCTACAATCCGGAATGGGACCTTCTTAATGAGCATCAACTCAATGCAATTGCCCAATGGGTATCAAATGGCGGCAGACTGTTGCTCGTGCTGGGCAGTCGTCCTTTGCCTAAGGAAAATCCGATCAGCCGAATAATTCCTTTTGAATTGCAGGAAGCAAAACAGGTTACAGTCTCACCTGAAACACTTGAAAAATGGGAGCTTGCACACAACGAACCTGAAAAGATTATATGCCAGCCGCTCATACCCAAACTTAATGCTAAGTTTTACGAAAACGAAACTGATAACATCGATGAATGTCTGTTTGGCACCGGATATGCCGGTTTCGGCCGTGTGGGTGTATTAGCTTTTGATCCATCTACAATGAGTGATAAACAAAGGGCAAATTCTGCTTCTTTCTGGGTCTCCAGCATAAAGGCAGTTATAGAAAGTAATTACACCTTGGGTAATGCCGCTGTGCCTCGCCGGTCTTCAATAAATCGAGCGAATCGTACTATTATATTAGCCGGTGATGTCGAAAGAAGTTCAAATCCACCCAATCGTAGTCGTAGAAATCAATATGAAGTTGGCCTGGCTCATGGTGCAAACAATGCCGTTATGGATCATCTATACAATATTTCTGAATTGCGTCCATTGAGTATATGGTGGGTAATACTCCTGCTCGGTACTTTGGCGGTCTTACTGGGACCTGTAGACTACAAATTACTCAAACGCATAGATCGTCTGCCATTGACATGGCTGACATGCACTTTTTGGATTGTGTTGTTTTCTGTTGGTGCATATTATGGAGTGCGGGCTTTACGTGGCGGCAAATTACAGATGAGGATTGTCTCAGTTTTGGATGGAATTGAGAATACCGACTTTGCTTGGTCGACGAATTACTGCGGTTTGTTTGCCTCACAAAGCGATGACTATCAATACGAAGGTCTAAAGAATAATCAATGGTGGTCAGGGATCGCTCCCACCGAGGCATCCATTTGGGAGTACAACCAGAATGTCGCAAGCAGAAAAATTTATTGTTTACAGCACGATGGTGGAAATCTGCCGTATTCTTTACCCGTCAATATATGGACTATGCAGTGTCTGCTGAACGAATCGACGATTGAGCGGTTACCTTTTAGTGCCGAGGTCCAGAACCATGGTGATGAAATCGTTGTCAACATCATTAATGAATCCGCCTCCCCAATTCTAAATGGCTATGTTTTGCTTGCTAATAATCGTGGAATAGAGTTCGGACAAATTCCTGCTAACAGTGACAAAAAGTTCAGAAATCGTCCACACCGTTTGAGAATTTGGGAGGGTTTCGACATGAACCGTTATCGTCAGTTCTATCATCGAGGTGATTATTCCGTCCGCTTCAAAAATGAAGACGCCTTTTTTGCTCAGGGATGTTTGCAGCGTACGCAGACAATTGAAGATTACCTCGCCAGAGGAGCTGCTGTTGTCTGTGTCCGGTTTAACCAGGTTCCTACATCGTTTACCATAAAGGACCGCTCGTGTAATTATAGCCATATACAATTGGCCCGACTTGTTGTCTTTCCAAAAGGTTCCCAATCGTGACTTTTCACCTTAGGGACCCTGCAAGAAAAGAAAAAGGAAACAGGAAATGATTGAAACTGAACATCTTACAAAAAACTATGGTAATCTAACCGCCCTTAACGACCTGAATTTGACCATTCAAAAAGGTGACATCTTCGGTTTCATCGGACCAAATGGTGCCGGTAAAACAACCACCATGCGTATCCTGGTTACCCTACTGGAACCCACTCGAGGTAAAGCATTGATAAATGGCCTGGATGTTTCAAAAGATGGTAAAAAGGTCCGCAGACTGGTTGGATACATGCCCGATTTCATGGGTGTTTATGACGACCTGAAAGTATTTGAGTACCTTGAGTTTTTTGCCGCAGCGTTTGGTATAGAACGGCAAAAACGTAAATCCATCGTCGAAGGTGTCCTTGAATTAACCGACCTGCAAACCAAGCGAGCCGCTGCGGTTGACAGCCTCTCACGCGGTATGCAACAGCGTCTGGGCCTGGCACGTGTTCTCATCCACGATCCTCAGGTGCTTATTCTTGATGAGCCCGCAAGCGGTCTTGATCCCCGTGCTCGAATTGAAATAAGAGAGCTGTTGCGTGAACTAAAACGCATGGGCAAAACAATTATGATCTCCAGTCACATTCTTAGTGAACTTGAAGAGATTTGCGATCACGTCGGTATCATTGAGCACGGTCACCTGGTTTTCAGCGGCACTCTGGAGGAAATTCGCCCACGTCTGGGAATTCATAGCAAGGTTCGTGTAAAGGTAGCCAGCAACCACGATAAAGCTGTTGAATTGCTGTCCGCCCTGCCTCAAATACATCAGGTCCAGACCCTGGGCGATTACATTGCCGTAACATTTCATGAGGGCCAGGACGGCGACGGCATCATCGCCCGAACTCTGGTCAACGCCGACTTAGATGTTATCGCCATTCAGCCCGAACGGCTCAAACTTGATGATGCGTTCCTGCAGTTAACCAAAGGTATTGTCCACTGACCAGAAAGTACAGGCAGGGCGATCACTATCTAAGGTATCACGCTGTAAAAGAGACTCTTATGACTGCGGCATCAATTAATATCTTTTTAGATTCGTTTAATCCGGCTCGACTGTTCGGGCCCATTTTCGATAAGGAATTGCGTGTCGCCAGTCGAAGACGAAGAAACTACTTTCTTCGTTCCGGTTATGTCATACTTCTGAGTTTTTTTATCCTGTCAGTTTGGTATTCCATCATCGGTATTCGAAGCTCCGGCACAAGTCTCTATCAAGTTTCAAGATTTTCACAATTAGGTAGAGGCGTGATTATCTCCTTTGTTTGGTTTCAATTTGTCGTTGCTCAGCTTATTGCCATTGTCATGCTCAGCTCTTCTATCAGCGATGAAATACATACCGGGACACTGAGCGTTCTTTTAACAACCCCTATCAACAGTTTTCAAATCGTAACCGGCAAACTCCTAAGCAAGCTGCTTCAGTTGATATTACTACTGGCAATCAGTCTGCCATTATTAGCGATTATCCGCATCTTTGGTGGTGTGCCCTGGAATTTTATTGTTTCAAGTATATGCATTACTGCAACCGCCACTTTCTTTGCAGGTGCTTTGAGTCTTCTGCTATCGATGACCTACCGCTACGCCTACAGTGTTATCCTGGTAATTATTGTGGCGTATCTTTTGGCCTTTGGAGTTTTGCCCGGTTTAGCGACCTGGTTAGCAGCAAAAGGATTCTTCAGTCAACAGGCAACTCAATCCGTACTCGCTTTGACCAATCCTTTTTGGGCACTGTATTCAAGCACACAAACGATGTCATTATTCTCAGGCCAATCTTTGAGTTTGCCGAGACACTGTCTCATTATGTTATTTGCCGCGTCTGTTTTGTCGGGCATATCGGTGTGGCGGGTGCGAAATGCGGTACTGTGTGAAGCATTCGGAAAGCCGGGCAGGCCTTTGTTCAGACAAGCTGTGAGGAAAAAAGGGAAAAATGAAATGGACCATGCAGGTTCAATCAAACGAGTCACGGGCTCACCAATTGTCTGGAAAGAGATGTACAAAGGTTTCCTTGGACCCAGCAAAACAGATAAAACGATTATTATTCTGCTAATCACCTTATCTTTTCTGGCCGCTATTTTATTATTGCTTTCTCCTCGTAATAATGCCATCTTCATCTTTCCCTCTTACCTTATATCAGGCATTTATCTAATTGTTATGATTCGTTTGGCTATTTCTACAGCAGGAAGTATAGCCAGTGAAAAAGAATCTCGCACATGGCACATACTGCTGGTCAGCCCGCTGGAGGATAAGGAGATTATTCGAGGCAAAATCATCGCCGCAGTGTGGAGAAATCTGCCTCTATTGTTATTATACCTTCTTTTAGTTTGTATAACATACTTTCGCATGGGTGTGCTTATGTCTCCACAGATTTTTTTTGCCATCCCTTTTGCTATTGTAGGTCTTGCCGGTTCCATTTTATTTATGGTCGGTACTGGTTCATACTTCGGCGTACGTTTCAAGACAACTACTGCAGCGATTGCAGCAACAGTAGGTTCATACCTTGTACTGAGGTATCTTTTTTGCGGCGTTTTCAATCCTTTACGTTTTATGCTTTTGAACAGAATAATGAGCAGCCGAACAAGTTTGCTTGTTATATCTTTTGCCATGATGGTCATTCCTACGTTTGCTATGGGAGGAATTGGTATATTTTTGGCTTGGCGAGCGTCACGCCGATTAAGGCGTGACATCATTTAATTTTCGTTCTTGATGAGAATGAACGATATTTCGGTAAATTCTGTTTTACGTTTTTTCAGGCTTTCCTGGTTGACCGGACCACTATTCGATAAGGAATTACGTGTCTCCAGCCGACGGAGAAGAAACTACGTCCTGCGATTTGCTTATGTGATCCTTTTAACCTTATTTGTTGCAATAGTCTGGATCAGCGTGGTCCAACTCCAGGGGACCGCAACATTTCAAAAATCTCGAATGGCGGTAGCCGGCAAGACTATCGTCACTACCATAGTTTCATTTCAATTCATTGCAACACAGTTGATTGCCATTATCATGCTGAGCAATTCCATCAGCGATGAAATTTACCATCGTACTTTGGGCGTTCTTATGACCACTCCTATCAACAGCTTCCAGATTGTCATGGGAAAGCTCTTCAGCAAGTTACTACAGATAATCCTTCTGTTAATAATTAGTATACCTCTTTTGGCCGTAGTACGAATCTTCGGTGGTGTTCCCTGGGGATATATTCTCTCCAGCTTGTGTATAACGATCACAGCGGTTATTTTTGCCGGCTCACTCAGTCTGAATTTTTCCATCAGCAACCGGCGTACTTATGTCGTCATTATCAAGACCGTCGTTACTCTTGGGATTCTCTTTATGTTTATCCCTGCAATGACCGGTGCCTTTCTACGCCCGCGATGGTTCTATATTCCTGTATTCAGGAATCCGGTCAGCCAGTTTCCAGAATTGATTGCCTTGCTCCACCTCAATCCTTTCGGAGCCATGTCCATCAATACAGCAACCATGCTCTCCCCGGCCACCGGAATCCCTTTCTTTTCCTGGCCACTGCATTGTGGGATCATGCTCGTCGCTTCAGCCCTTCTGGTCGCTCGCTCCGTCAAGGTTGTGCGCAAGGTGGCATTGCGTCAGGCCATCGGTTCGACTGAGCTTATCCCAAAATTCAGATTTAGACGCAAACAAGGCCGAACTTCTCTTATAACCGGCCAACTTGGCGAATCCACTGGGATTATCAAAGAAGTGAAAGGCATACCTGTCCTCTGGAAAGAATTGAGAGCTCCGATGATTAAGGGTGGCGACGGCAGAAACAGTATCATCGGCCTGGTGATTGCTGTTATCGCCTTATTGATTACCTATGCCTTGTTTGCACCACAGGGATACCTCCGCGAAGATTTCGCTCATATAATGTATGCCTTGATGTTCGTAACTATAGGCTCTATTTTTCATATGGTACTTTCAGCTACATGCATTACCTCTGAAAAGGAGTCGAGCGCCTGGCCTATTCTAATGGCGACGTCTATGGATGATTGGAACATTGTTCTGGGAAAAGCTGCTGGTGTATCCTACCGATGCCTGCCTATCTGGCTTTTGTTCGCCGGTCATGTTATAATCTTTGTTCTCATAAGGTATATTCACCCCATCGCTTTTTTCCATTTATTCATATTTGTCACAGGATTAGCGACATTTCTCACAGGTCTCGGTCTTTATTGCAGCACGCGTTTTAAGCGAACCACATGGGCGGTCGTCGCAAACTTCACATTTGCACTGGTGCTCTGGGCTGTAATTCCTATAGTGCTCGGGATGGTAGCGGAAGTTACTCGTAAAGGAGATGTTTTCGAAGCGTATTTCTCGGCGAATCCCATAGTCCAGTCCTCGGTGATCATAGCTGGAGCCGCTGGGCAATCAAATGCACATACATCATTATCAGGTCTTAAATATGCCTGGCCAATTAGTGGACATAGAGAATCCGCCTACTCAACAACCGGTATTTTGCTGGTCTATATGCTGATTTACATACTTGGAGGCCTCTTTTTTTCATGGAGAGCAAAGTGCCGATTCCGACGCGATATCTTTTAAATAATATAAATAATGAATATGATAACCACTATCGCTAAGTTTTATCCTGATCTACCAGGCTTTTCCTGGCTGACCGGACCCATTTTCGAGAAAGAACTGCGTGTGTCGAGCCGCAGGAGAAGAAACTACTTTCTGCGGTTCATTTATCTGGCACTGTTGACGATTTTTATCACTTTTGCCTGGACTATTACGGTAAAGATCGGCAGTTCCGCCTCTCGAGTCTATCAAATCTCCCGAATGGCCGAAGCCGGTAAACATATCACAGCCACTATCGTTTCGTTCCAATTCATCACCGCTCAACTTATCGCTGCTGTTATGTTAAGCACTGCAATCAGTGATGAGATTTACCATCGAACGCTTGGTGTGCTTATGACTACGCCCATAAGCAGTTTTCAAATCGTCATTGGAAAGCTTTTGAGCAAACTGTTACAGTTAGTTTTACTTCTGGCCATAAGTCTGCCGATCCTGGCGATTATTCGTATCTTTGGCGGTGTACCTTGGGATTACGTTCTATCGAGTCTTTGCATTACTTTAACAGCGGCAATTTTTACAGGAGCGATCAGCTTTTTATTTTCCATATACAACCGACAAGCATATATGGTCACCTTACGAACATGCCTCGTCTGCTTTCTCTTCTATATAATCCCGCCGGTCATTTTGCAGCTTCTACAATTCACAAGACAAGTTTCAATAGTACCCGTTTCTGCTCTTTTTTATATTAATCCGTTCATAGCCATACAGTCTGTTACTGCTAATATGCTCTCTCCATTCTCGATGGCCCTTACTCAGTCCTGGCGGTTACACTGCGTAATCATGCTTGGTCTCTCAACCTTGCTTTTGACTTTGTCAACGATGTGCGTCCGAGCAGTAGGGCGGCACCAGGTAACCGGGCAGGCCGGTATATTCTCAACCCGAAAAGAGCGGCGTCTTGCTAAAGCGAAAAGAAAGAAAAATGCTGATTCAACAGCAACCTCCCGAAAAATAAGACGTGTCATGGGACCTCCGATTATCTGGAAAGAAATGATAAGTCCCCTTATCAAGACCAGTCGTCTAAGAGCAACTTTAAGGGTCGCTGTGGCTTTTATGATATTAGTTTGCATTTATGGATATTACGCATACACGAATTTGTTTAATCTCAATGGGACACATCTGGGATTTATTTTGGCCTACTTTTTCCTGGGTTTGTTTCGTGTATCCACTTCTGCTGCCACCAGTATAACAACTGAGAAGGAGGCTCGCACCTGGCCCATCCTGCTCACAACTCCACCGGCGGGAAAACAAATTGCCATCGGTAAAATCATTGGCTCCTGTCTGCAAGGCTGGTTGTTCTGGCTCCTGCTTGCAGCTCACGTCGTAGTGTTCAGCCTCGCACGCTGCATACCTCCCGCCGCCATCTTACCTTTGGCTCTGTTGGTTGTAAGCAGCGCACTCCTTATTTCCGCTGTCGGTGTCTTTTTCAGTTCCTGTTTCAAGCGCAGCTCGGCATCAGCATCCATAAACATGATTTTGTTCCTAACCTTTACAGTTCCGGTTTGTTGTTCTCCCGTCTTCATTGCGAGCCCGCTCTTCGTGGCAACTATGATCTTAGCTGTCACAGGTGGCTGGAGTGAAACATCTGCTCCCTTTCAGCAGGTAGGAGCCGGATGGGCCTGGCTTGGGGCTTTCTGGACTTCGGGGCTTAAATTATTTATTCTTGTGGTAACATATTCGTTGCTATACTTGTCGCTGGCTATTGCTGCTTTTACGATTGCAACCAGAAACATACGCCGAAGAATTTTTTAATTTTTTTGGATTTAATTATGACGACTGCTTTGCTCAACATCGTTTCTCGGTTCCTGAGCCTGTCCTGGCTGACAGGAGCCATTTTTGAAAAGGAACTGAGAGTTGCCAGCCGGCGACGCAGAAATTACGCTCTTCGCTTTTCGTATGTGTCACTGTTAACCGTAATATTGGTTATGGTTTGGATTGGAGTAGTGGAATACAGTGGATCAGGCTTACGGATTATCTCCCGTATGTCAATAGCCGGACAAGCTATAATAGTATTTATCGTCTGGTTCCAGTTTTGTGCTTGTCAGATTATTGCCGGTGTTATGCTCAGCACTTCCATAAGCGATGAAATATATCATAAGACTCTCGGATTGCTGATGACAACACCGATAAACAGCTTCCAGATTGTTATGGGAAAACTTCTGAGCAAACTGTTGCAGTTGTTATTGCTGCTGGCGATTAGCCTTCCGCTGCTTGCCATTGTCCGCGTCTTCGGTGGCGTACCCTGGGATTATGTTATTTCCAGCCTTTGTATTACCTTGACGACGGTTCTTTTTGTCGGCTCGCTCAGCCTGTTTTTCTCCATATTTAGTCGAAGAGCATATGTCGTCATTATCATGACAGCTCTGACACTGGCTGTACTCTTTGGTTTACTGCCGTTGTTAACGGCCTGGATTTGGTATATTATCACTGAGAAAGGCCCGGGAAGAATTCTTACATCAATTATTTTCTTGCCCAATCCCTATTTCAACCTGCTTGCCAAGACCATGATGACAATAGAACCACGCGCGATGGCAGGCGCACCAATGGTGTTTTGGCCGTTACACTGTGGTGTGATGTTGGTTGCTTCGGCGTTTCTGTTATTATTATCTGTATTCATGGTTCGTAAGGTCGCATTGCGTCAGGCCACGGGCCAGCTTATTATATCCTCCCGCAAAGCCCGCTCTCGCAAACAAACTGCCGTTGTATCAGCCGGTCAACAGGATTCGACCGCGACTATCAGACGAGTTAAAGATCCTCCTGTTCTCTGGAAAGAGCTGAGGCTACCTATGCTGGGACGGCACAAGGTTGTTAATTTGATAAGTATTTTTCTTGGCTTGAGTCTGCTGCTTATCACTTATTGGCTTTGTGCCAGAGAAGATATTTTGGATGAGGAAGGAATCCATATATTCTATACCATTATTTTTATGGGTTTGGGAATATTATTTACGATTGTTCTTCCCGCTACCAATATAACAACTGAAAAGGAATCTCGTTCCTGGCCCTTGCTGTTGTCCACAACCCTGAATGATCGGCAGATACTACTTGGCAAATTTATCGGCAACTTACGTCGCTTGCTACCTGTTTGGTGTATCCTGTTCGGTCATGTAATAATCTTCAGTCTTACAGGTAACATTCATCCCGTCGCTGTTTTCCAGATTGGCATTCTGGTAACCTGGGTCGTGATTTTTCTTTCCTGTACCGGTATTTATTTTAGTTCCCGCTGTAAGCGCACGACGACCGCAGTTGTTATGAACTTCATTCTCGCAGCAACAGTATGGGCATTAATACCAATACTACTTTTCCTTGCTGCATTGATAACGCACGATGATGATTTTGCAGAGGCTTACATGGATACCAATCCTTTTGTCCATGTCGCCGTTATTATTGATGCAACTGCAAATGAGAATCCGGTAAAAATAGGCAGTTATGATTGGATTGGATTGGGAAAAGCCGATTTTATTGAGTCTACGACATGGATACTAATATGTTTATTAAGCTATATGTTTTTAGGTTTGTGTTTTGCCTGGCGAGCCCTGCGCCGATTCCGACGAAATATCTTTTAATTATCCTTCAGATAAAATTTATGGCTCGGATTGTATTAGAAAATGTCACAAAAGTCTTTGACGGCAACGTTACTGCAGTCTCTGATTTTGACCTGGAAGTTGCAGACGGTCAATTTATGGTGATTGTGGGCCCAAGCGGGTGCGGCAAAACCACAACTCTAAGGTTGATAGCAGGACTGGAAAAAACGACCACCGGCAATATATATATCGGAGATACCCTGGTTAATAACGTCCCCCCGAAAGAGCGTGACGTTGCCATGGTGTTTCAGAATTATGCATTGTATCCGCACATGACTGCCTATCAAAACATGGCCTTCCCACTAAAAATGCAGAAGCTTACCAAAGCCCAGATGAAAAAACGTGTCGAAGAAATCTCGAAGCTGCTTGGTATCGAACACCTGCTGAATCGCAAATCCAAGGCCCTGTCCGGCGGCCAGCGCCAGCGTGTTGCTCTGGGAAAAGCAATTGTTCGTAAACCCAGGGCTTTTTTGTTCGATGAGCCTCTGAGTAATCTTGATGCCAGGATGCGACTATCCATGCGGGCGGAAATCAAGGCCCTGCATCAAAAATTACAGACCACGACTATTTATGTGACCCACGACCAGGCGGAAGCTATGACTCTCGGTGATCGGATATGCGTCATGTATGACGGCGAAATTCAACAAACAGGCGTCCCTATGGAAGTATACGAACTTCCAATAAACAAATTCGTTGCCGGTTTTTTCGGCACACCGCCTATGAATTTCTTTACAGGCAGCTTAAAGTTTAAAAATGATTCAGCTTGTTTTGTGATGGCTGATGACACTATTGTGTTACCACAACTTTTTAGAACGCAGCTTGATGATTATCGTGACCAAGAAATACTACTTGGTGTAAGACCGGAGAACATATCGCCTCATCAGTTCACCGGTCAGCAAAATAACGAGATTTCCGGAACAGTTAATATAATCGAGCCTGTTGGCAATAGAACAGATGTTTACCTTAGTGGCACAGATGGGGGAAAATTCATAGCCAGTACTACACCCTATACCGAGCTCAAGGCGAGCGATGTAGTGACAATGTATATTGACCTGAAAAAGATACACTTTTTCGAGCCGGGACCGGCAGGCAAAAATGTCACCTTAAATACCAGGGAGATGCATATTTGAAGGCTTTAATCTACTTAAAACCATATTTTTTCGAATTTACGGATTTTCCCGTTCCGGTAACCAGTGACGATGATATTTTGATTCGCGTCAAGGCTTGTGGAATCTGCGGCTCGGATGTTCATGGCTGCACAGGAAAAACCGGCAGAAGAATTCCCCCTTTGATTATGGGCCATGAGGCATCGGGCATTGTTGAGAATCTCGGCAATAACGTAAAAAGCTTTGAAAAGGGTGACCGGGTTTGTTTTGATTCAACCGTATATTGTAACCAATGCGAGCCCTGCCGGGACGGCTTTTATAATCGTTGTAAACATCGGCAAGTCCTGGGAGTTTCCACGCCGGATTTCAAGAGGCACGGTGCGTTTGCCGAATATGTCGCAGTGCCATGGTGGATTGTCTCAAAAATACCGGATCATTTATCTTTTGTCCACGCCGCTCTTCTGGAACCGGTATCAATAGGTCTGCATGCCGCCAATAGGGCACATGTATCAACCAACAAAACGGTATTAGTCATTGGAGCCGGGACGATCGGACTTTTTATTCTCCAGGCGGTAAAACTAAAAGGTGCCGGGAAAGTTCTTGTGGCCGATATTAACGAATTTAGACTTGATGTGGCAGGGGTGCTGGGAGCGGATGAAACTATCAATCCTCTGAAATCTGACCTGATCGAAGTTATATTGAAGGAAACAGAAAATAAAGGAGCAGATGTCACTTTCGAGGCCGTCGGTTATGCAAGGACTTTTCGTGATGCCATTTCCGTAACAAAGACCGGTGGTCACCTTGTCGTCGTCGGTAATCTGGAAAAAATAGCGGAGTTCGATTTACAGGAGTTAGTTGCCAGGGAGCTTACATTCACAGGATCTTATGCCAGTTCGGGTGAATTTCGTGCCGGTATTGACCTTGTAGCATCGGGACAAATCAATGTTGGGCCTTTAATCAGTGACGTGATGCCGATGAAAGATGGGGCGCTGGCTTTTGACAGACTTCTAAATACCGAGGAAAATTTGCTGAAAATTGTTTTGGAGTTCTAAAGTTTTAGGAAGAGAAAAAAATGGGAGAGCTATTCGACCTTACCGGCAAAACAGCCATTGTAACAGGAACAAGTCGTGGTCTTGGCCAGTACTTTGCCAGGGCACTGGCCAAAGCCGGTGCTGATTTGGTCATCACCAGTCGTAATTTACCAAGCCTGACCGAATTCAAGGAAGAGATAGAATCTCTGGGTAGAAACGCATTGGCCGTCCAATTAGATGTACTTTCGCAAAGTGATATCGAAAATATGGCTCAGTTGGCCATAAAAGAATATGGTAAAATTGATATTTTGGTGAACAATGCCGGCTTGAATATACGAAAGCCAAGCACCGAAGTTTCCCAGCAGGATTGGGACACTGTCCTGGATACAAACCTAAAGGGTAGCTTCTTTTGTGCTCAGGCAGTTGCCAGAGAAATGATAAAACGAAATTATGGCAGAATTATAAACATCGGTTCATGCACTTGTGTTTTCGGTATGGAAGGAATCGCCGCTTATACAGCCAGTCGTGGGGCTATTCTTTCAATGACCAGAAGTCTTGCTGCGGAATGGGGCAAATTTAGGATTACCGTAAATGTGCTGGCTCCGGGCTGGTTCAAAACGGCACAAAACGCGGTATTATATGAGAACAAAGAGTGGTTGGACTATATCACCGAGCGTATCCCACTAAATCGCCCAGGAAACCCAAATGACCTTGATGGAGCAGTAGTCTTTTTAGCTTCAGACGCCTCAGAATATATAACCGGCCAGATGATTATGGTGGATGGCGGATTCGCTACAGGAGCCACAAAAGCTATTCCCTGAGAATATCAGGATTAACAGGGCCTATAGGTGAGAGTTGACATCGGAGCCTAAGTGACTTAAAATTTCTGAATTGTGATAAATCCGAAAGGAAACTGATATGAATTTAAGAGGCGTTGTTCTCGCCGGCGGTACTGGTTCGAGGCTTATGCCGTTGACCAAGGTTACAAACAAGCATTTGCTGCCGGTGGGACAAAAACCAATGATATATTATCCCATTGAAAAACTAACCTCAATAGGTATCGAGGAAATCCTGATTGTTACGGGCGTCGATCACATGGGGGATGTTGTCAATCTGCTTGGTTCCGGCAAAAACTTCGACTGCCGATTCACATATAAAGTCCAGGACCAGGCAGGGGGTATTGCACAGGCGTTGGCATTAGCCGAGAATTTTGCTGACAACCAGCCTATAGTTATTATCCTCGGTGATAATATCTTTCACAACAGTCTTAAAGACTATGCCGATAAATTCATCGCCCAAAAAAATGGAGCGAGAATACTTCTTAAACAGGTATCCAATCCACAACGTTTCGGTGTTGCAGAAATAGTTGATGGTATGGTTGTCGGTATCGAAGAAAAGCCCAAAGAGCCAAAGTCGGATTATGCCGTAACCGGCATATATTTTTATGACACTTATGTCTTTGATATCATCCGTACACTCAAACCATCAACTCGCGGCGAATACGAAATTACTCATGTCAACGATGCTTATATTTCAAAAGGCCGGTTGGCTTATGATATCATGGACGGCTGGTGGACAGATGCCGGTACATTCGAATCGCTCAATAGGGCCAATGAATTAGTTTCAGAGAGCCCTCCCCAGTAATGAGAATTTCAAAATGGCCTTTCTTAAGAGTATAAAATGAATGTTAAAGAAACCAAGCTTCCGGGGGTACTTGTATTAGAGCCGAATGTTTTCTCTGATGAAAGAGGATTTTTTTTAGAAACATGGCAGAGCAAACGCTATGAAAAAATTGGAATCCGAGGTCCTTTCGTACAGGACAATATTTCATCTTCTAAAAAAGACGTCCTGCGAGGCTTACATTATCAATACCCTCAATCACAGGGAAAACTTTTACAAGTTTTATCAGGTCAGGTTGTAGATGTTGCCGTCGATATTCGCGTTGGTTCTCCAACTTTTGGTCAGTGGGTCAGTGCAGTACTTTCTGATGCGAACCATAAGCAGATGTATATACCGCCGGATTTTGCCCATGGATATTGTGTTACAAGCGAGACGGCAGTTTTTTCATATAAATGCACAGATTTCTATAATCCTACGACTGAACACGGCATAATTTGGAACGACCCTGACCTTAATATCGAGTGGCCAATAAAGGAACCGGTAATTTCTGCTAAAGATATTAACTACTCCAGGCTTAAAGAAATTGCACCGGAAAAATTGCCGCATTTCAGGGAGCTATGATGCCAACTAATCGACCCATGATTTCCATTCTTGGCGGCAAAGGGATGCTTGGTACAGACCTTGCGAAAGTCTGTGAGCAACGGGATTTTGATGTTCAGGTGTTTGATTTACCTGAATTTGACATAACCAATTCTCAACAATTGGAAGAAGCTATCAGGACAACACAGGGAGTTATCAACTGTGCCGCTTATACCAATGTCGATGGCGCTGAGAATGAAACCGAATTAGCATATAAGCTCAATGCAGAAACGGTAAGGCAGCTTGGGGCTATCGCACGGGATGCTGATAAATGGGTTTTGCACATCAGCACTGATTTCGTTTTTGATGGTAGATTAGACCGACCTTACGTAGAGACTGACCCTGCAAATCCAATTAACGCTTACGGCAAAACCAAGCTGGCAGGTGAGAAACTTCTGGCCCAAAGCGGCTGCAAACATTGTATAATGCGAGTAGAGTGGACCTACGGCTCTGCCGGGAATAATTTTGTGACCAAGCTGATACAACGCGCAAAGTCCGGCGGTACGTTAAAGGTCGTTGACGACCAAACCGGCTCGCCCACAGCTACAACGGAAGCTGCCAAAACAATCTGCAACCTGCTGAGCAAGAAGCCTGAAGGGATATTTCATTTTGCAAGTGCCGGCTATGTGAGCCGATTTGAGATGGCAAAGTTTATATTTGACAAGCTCTCGATGGATGTTAATCTGTTGCCCT
>CAZFOQ010000039.1:0-29698 GCA_964520535.1 uncultured Pirellulales bacterium
CAGACATCGGCAAGACAGCATAAAAATATTCAATATTAAAAGGACACAAGGGAAATTCGCCGGATCGTTCAATTTTCTCAAACCTTTGATGATTCCAAGCCAGGATTGTTGAGTGACGTCCCAGGCCGCTTGTGGATCGGCCGTTAGTCGAAAAGCGTGCCGCCAGAGTTTTTTTTGCCAGCGGCTGACGAGCGCTTCCATGGCCTTGGTATTGCCGTCCTGGGCATCCATAACCAGAAGCTGGTCTTCAATATGTGTTATTTCCCTTTTCATCTGGTTTATTAGTCTTGAATTCGGCTCGAATGGTTCATTTTTATAAGAATTTTTTGTTTTTGCTTGAATCTTGGTGCTCTGGAAATAGAAAAGCCGGATTTAAAGTTGAAAAACGTCTGTAAAGCAGGTATTCTTCTCGATAATGATGTAGAACGGGAAAAAAGTTAAAACTATCCCCTTGGGATAGCTAAGCCAGAAGTTCGGACTTTTCATGGAGAGGTGTCGGAGTGGCTTATCGAGCAGCCTTGGAAAGGCTGTGTAGGGCTTGTCCCTACCGCGGGTTCGAATCCCGCCCTCTCCGTTCCGGTGACCTGTGGAAAAAATAAGAAAAATAACGATCTTAGAAGCAGCGGCATATATCTTAACGATAGTATTTTTTCTGATCAACAGTCCGGCATATTCTCAGCCTTCACCAATCAACAGATACGATCTGGTCAACAGGAACAATATTGTTCTCGAAGAAGCGAATCCCTTAAGCCCCCTCTCCGTCGGCAACGGGGATTTTGCATTTACGGTGGATGTCACCGGCCTTCAGACTTTCGGAGATGACTATTATAAAAACGGCATTCCTTTGGAGACGCTTTCGAACTGGGGCTGGCATTTTTTTCCCAATCCTGAAAATTTGACACTGGAAGATGCCGAAAAAGAATATGACTTCCATAGAGGGAAAGTTCCCTATGCGAGTCTGGAAAAAAGTCCTGCCGGACAGTATTTCAGAAAAAATCCGCACAGAATACCATTGGGTCAGCTCGGCCTGGTTCTTTCCAAAGCGGATGGCTCGTCCGTTCAGATAGACGAGCTGAAAAACATCCATCAAAAACTGGATTTATGGACGGGAGTGATTCAAAGCAGCTATCAGATCGAAGGGCAACCTGTGCAGGTTGAAACGGTCTGTCATCCTGAAATCGATATGGTTGCCGTTCAAATTACATCGCCCCTGCTGGCAAAAGGACAGTTGAAACCCAGGATTCGTTTTCCCTACTCTCATGACGCGTCGATTAAGAACAAGCCGCCCTTCGACTGGTCGGCTCAGGATTCACACCGGTCCAGGATAACCAAACAAACACAAAACAGCATCCAGCTTGAGCGGACTTTGGATGATAGTCGTTACTATGTGAATATCACTTGGATCGGGAGAAATCAGATAAAGCAACAAGACCGTCACGACTTTATTTTTGAACCTGGAAACAGCGAACATTTGAGTTTTGTATGTCTGTTTTCAATCAAACCGTTCGATTCTGCCGTACCTTCATTTGAACGAACGAAAATTGCCAGTGCCAAATCATGGGAACGGTACTGGACACACGGCGGAATCATCGATTTATCCGGCAGCATGGATCCCCGGGCAAAGGAACTGGAACGACGCATCATTCTATCTCTTTATCAGGTGAATATTCAATGCTCCGGCAGATTTCCGCCGCAGGAAAGCGGCCTGACACATATTAGCTGGTACGGCAAACATAATACGGAAATGTATTTGTGGCATGTGGCTCATTTTGCCCAATGGGGACGCATTGAGCTGTTGGAAAAGAGCCTGCCGTGGTTTCAGAGTATTTTGCCGCAAGCCAAAGCACTGGCAAATAAACTGGGCATTGAAGGAGCCCGCTGGCCCAAAATGACCGGAATAGACGGCCGGCAGAGCCCGGGCAGTATTAATCCGTTTATTATCTGGAATCAGCCGAATCTGGTTTACATCTCGGAACTCTGTTACAGAGCCCATCCTGACCGTCAAACACTGGAAAAATACAAAGATTTGGTCTTCGAATCGGCAGATTTTCTCGCTTCCTACGCATATTACGATGAAAAAGAAGGCCGATATAACCTGGGACCGCCTGTTAAAAATGTCTCTGAAGACACTGCCGAAAATAATACGAAAAATCCAACTTTTGAGCTGGCATACTGGCATTACGGGCTCAGTACCGCCCAGAAATGGCGAGAACGTATGGGCATGGAGCCGAATCCAAAATGGGATGAGGTCTTGAAAAAATTGGCGCCGCTGCCGGTTCAGGATGGTTTATACCTGGAAATTGAGACCGAACCCAATATTTATACACGCGGCAGAGGGGGCCCGACATCAATGCTGATGGCGTTGGGATTTCTGCCGGAAGGAGCAAAGCTGGATAAAGACACAATGCATCGCACTTTTCAGAGGGTCGTCGGGACAAATCGCCGCTTTGCAAGTTGGGGGGCAGGTTCAGTAGCCATGACAGCGGCAAGGCTCGGCGAACAGAATATTGCAATCGACATTTTGTGCGGCGAGAGGGGAACAAACCAGTATCTTCCGAACGGCCTCGTGCCGCGGCCCAAGGAGCCCTTGAACTGCCCTGCCTATCTTCCTGTAAATTGTTCGCTGCTATCTGCTGTGGCCCTGATGACCGCCGGATGGGATGGAGCTCCGGAGATTAATGCACCCGGTTTCCCACAAGATGGCAGTTGGAATGTTCGATGGGAAGGACTACAGCGATTGCCCTGAAATAATAAGGACATTTCGTAGCGATCCCTTGATATCAAGAGATAATTACGTTTCTGTCCGTTCAACAAAACTTACATACAAAAAATTCCCGAAATTTGTGTACCTGTCTTTTCCACTATTTGCATTAGAGGTGTTAACTTTTTCTTGCTATCTGTTTCGAATCCAATATACTTGTCCACAAGAGCCAAATGTGATAAGTGTTGTATTGGTTGTAGTTACATAACTATATATTTTATAATCACTTGCAAGGTTAGAGTTAAATAGTTACTGTATGATATCCTCACTTGAATTAGATATCTTTAAGGAGAGTAAAAATGATAGATCTTAAACAATTAGAAGTTTGGTTCGTAACAGGGAGCCAGCATCTTTATGGGCCGGAAGTGCTGAAACAAGTAGATAAAGATTCTGCCGAGATTGCGGCAGCACTTGATAAATCTGCAAACATTCCATGCAGGATTATTTTTAAGCCTGTTTTAACAGGACCAGATGCGATAACAAAATTATGTATGGAAGCTAACACCGCTGCCAACTGTATTGGCCTGATGACCTGGATGCATACATTCTCACCTGCGAAGATGTGGATAGCCGGCCTTAAGGCACTTACTAAACCAATCGTACATCTTCATACCCAGTTTAACCGTGACATTCCCTGGGATTCTATTGACATGGATTTCATGAACCTGAACCAGTCCGCCCATGGAGGTCGCGAATACGGATTTATATTGAGCCGCATGCGTAAAGACAGAAAAGTTGTTGTCGGTCACTGGAAAGAGAAATCGGTCCAGAACAAACTTGCCGTATGGATGCGCGCGGCTGCTGCATGGTACGACTGGCAGGGCGGCAAAGTCGCTCGGTTCGGTGATAATATGCGTGAAGTGGCGGTTACCGAGGGGGACAAGGTCGAAGCGCAAATAAAATTAGGTTTTTCCGTTTCAGGATACGGTGTTGGTGACCTCGTTGCTAAAGTTAAAGAAGTCACTGATGCCGAAAGTGATGCCCTTGTAAAGGAATATAACGACCAATACGAAGTGATCAGGTCAGAAGCGAAAGCCATCCGCGAAGCGGCAAGAATTGAGCTCGGTATGCGCGCATTCCTCGAAGAAGGTGGATTTAATGCTTTTACCACTACATTTGAAGACCTTCACGGTTTAGTACAGCTTCCGGGCCTGGCAGTGCAGCGCCTGATGGCCGATGGATATGGATTTGGTGCAGAAGGTGACTGGAAAACATCCGCTCTGGTTCGTGCAATGAAGGTCATGGCATCCGGTCTGAAGGGTGGAACTTCATTCATGGAAGATTATACGTACCATCTGGATCCCTCAAAAAGCATGGTTCTCGGCGCACATATGCTGGAAGTATGTCCTACAATAGCAGAAGGAGACGTGAAACTGGAAGTCCATCCTCTCGGAATCGGTGGTAAGGCTGACCCGGGACGCCTTGTGTTCAATACTGCTACCGGTTACGGAGTTAACGCATCTATTCTGGATATGGGCAATCGATTTCGACTTCTCGTCAATCCATGTGATGTGGTTGCTCCGGAAGCGGATTTGCCAAAGCTTCCTGTTGCTCGTGTTGTCTGGATTCCGAAACCCAATCTCGAAATCGCAGCCGCCGCCTGGATACATGCAGGAGGTGCTCATCACACCGGTTTCAGTATGGCAATAACCGAAAAGTATCTTGAAGATTTTTCCGCAATGGCGGGCATCGAGTGCCTGCTGATCGATGATAAGACCACGATCCGCGAATTTAAAAAGGAAATTCGCTGGAATGACATGTATTACATGATTGCGAACTGTGCTTTTTAACGGTTTGCCATTAAAATCTTGGATTAAGTGACAACGAGAGATTCTTATGAATAGAATTTTTCGCTCGTTTTATCATTTGTTTTGATACCTTATTGTCACTTTTTTCAGAGGTCAAATACCCTGCAATGAAAGCTTTTTAAAGAAAAAGCTCCGTGATTGAACTGAGCATGTTATATGGAAAATAGCTGGAAAAATGAGAAAGGACAGATCGATGAAGCTCGCAGTATTCAATAAAGTGTTGTTTGAGAGGATTGCTTTTATTTCTCTAATGTTGTTTGTTGGTTGTGGGCAGGTATATACAGCAGATGCTGCTGCCCTGAAGGAATCGGCTGTAAATCGAATGATTATTTACACCGATAAAGGCACCGAGCGAATCAATAGGAACATATACGGTCACTTTTCTGAGCATTTGGGGCGGTGTGTTTATGAAGGATTCTGGGTCGGTAAGGATTCACCGATTCCCAACACGCGCGGTATCCGCAATGATGTGGTCGAGGCGTTAAAGAAGATTAAAATACCGGTGCTGCGCTGGCCCGGCGGATGTTTCGCCGATGAGTATCACTGGAAAGAAGGGATCGGCCCACGTGAGGATCGGCCGGCGATGCTGAATACACACTGGGGCATGGTCAAGGAAATCAACGCCTTTGGAACCCATGAGTTTCTGGATCTGTGTGAACAGCTCGGATGTGAGGCATACGTCGCAGGTAACGTTGGGTCCGGTACGGTCGAAGAGATGCAGGACTGGGTCGAGTACATGACATTCGACGGGGATAGTGAGATGGCCAATCTTCGTCGGGCCAATGGTCGTGACAAACCCTGGAAGGTGGAATACTTCGGTGTAGGTAATGAGAACTGGGGCTGTGGGGGGAACATGACTCCCGCATCTTATGCCGATCTCTACAATCGCTTCCAGACCTATGTGCGCAGCTACTCCGGCAACGAGATTGTTAAAGTAGCGTGTGGTCCCGGAAGTGAGAACTACCACTGGATGCGAGTTGTGATGGAGTGTCTCGGTCGTCTGATGGAGCATGACCGTCGTCGGATGGATGCTATTAGCCTGCACCATTATGTACGAGGATCTGGCACCTGGGGCCTGAACGAAAAGGGCAGTGCGACGAAGTTCAATGAGGCCGAGTGGTTTGCATTGATGAAGAACACACTCACCATCTACCCGTTACTGAAGGGTAATATCGAAATCATGGACCGGGTCGACCCGCGTGGACGTATCGGTTTGTATGTAGATGAGTGGGGTACATGGTGGGACGCCGAACCCGGCACAAATTCAAGCTTCCTGTATCAGCAAAACACAATTCGCGATGCAATTTCTGCCGGCATATTCCTTAACGCTTTCAATGAGCATTGTTCTCGTGTCCGGATGGCAAACATCGCTCAGACAATCAATGTTTTACAGGCGATGATTCTAACCAAAGGCGAAAAAATGATTCTCACGCCGACGTATCATGTTTTTGAGATGTATAAGGTCCATCATGATGCTACAATGCTTCCTGTCGAGTTACAGTGCAGCGATTATCGGTTTGGTGATGATAGTATTCCGGCGTTGAATGTTTCGGCGTCAAAAGATGATTCGGGAAGAATCCATATATCACTCTGCAATCTGGATCCGGGCAAAACTGCCGAAGTCCTCTGTGCATTTGAGGACGCTGAACCTAAAGAAATATCCGGACGAGTTTTAACGGCCGAGATTATTACTGCTCATAATACCTTTGAGAATCCTAATGTCGTAAAACCTGCGACTTTTAGCAACTTCAAACTCGAAGGCAACATCTTGACTACAACGCTTCCGGCAAAGTCGGTTGTAGTCTTGGAAATCAAGTAGATATCAGGAATTTGTAGCAATTGTCCTGAGGAAACGCTTTTTAATAGGTTTCAAAGCCTGCACAGGTTGAGAAATTCAATAATTATACAACCAGGATGGCAATTAAAATAAAGCCATATATTACGGTATTGTGTGTTGCTTTTACTTTCTGAAATCTTGGAATTTGCCGTTTAATTTTCTTGCAATATCGGTTTGTTTTTTATAGGGTGAGGGAAAATTTAGCTCTGGGGCGGTTAGCTCAGCTGGCTAGAGCGCCTGCTCGACACGCAGGAGGTCACTGGTTCAAGTCCAGTACCGCCCATTTGTGTAAGTGAAGAAAATATAATTAATTGCTCTTTGTAACGCATCTATTTGATTCACCAAGTTTGGTGTGAAACTCGGTGGGCCGTTACGCCGGAATCAATTTAAGTCCAACCAATCATTCTATGCAATATACTCGTCGCCGATTAAAATCTCTGCATTGACACTGGTCATATGTGCCAAGACCATCGAACTGTCGATCCAAACTATAGGTGTTCTAATCGGTTCGCCCATTCGTTGATGTCATCAAGGGTAGCGAGCGGCTTCTTGTTCTTATTATCTGAAGGCTTTATTACTTGGGCCTTTGAGCTGGATTTGTCAAAAAATTCCCTACTCGAATCCTCCGGTAAGATTTATTTTTCACGTCTTGTTCTATCCATATATGGCCGTTGTATTCTCATCGAAGTTGCTCCGCATCTTGCGGTGCTCTCTATAGTTTTCCGGTTCAGTCCAGTGAAACTTCATGTCACTGTTTCCAGTATATAGTATCCTTTTAGTTCCTGTTTCTTTGTGATATAATTTTTCAACCATTTCCTTAAATTAAAAAATGTTTTCCTTGACGTTACATGAAGATTTGGGTATTTAACCATAGGCGGAAAGGAGGTGTAAATGAGATAAGCGAGAGTAATTAACAGGTAGATAATGTTAACGCAAATCAGAAAAAGGGAAATAAAATGAAATCTTTAACTTATTTAATCGTAATCATGTCCCTCGCGCTACTTCCTGTGGACCAAAATGCGTATGGATGGGAATCCTGTGGTCAGTGGGCCACGTGGAGTGATGGTGGTTACAATCTCTACAACAACATCTGGGGCAGCGGCGCAGGCGAGCAGTGTATATGGGCCAATTCGTACAGCAACTGGGGTGTATGGGCCGACCATCCCGACACCAGTGGCGTCAAGTCCTATCCAAACAGCGAAATGCCTGACATAGACACGAAGATCAGCGAGCTGCAGAAACTCGAGAGCAGCTTTAACTGCACTGTGCCCAGCACCGGGTCCTACACCACTGCCTACGATATCTGGTCAGGGAGGCGTTACGAAATCATGCTCTGGATGAATAAGGAAGGTTCTGTTGGCCCCTGGGCAGGGGCATGGGATGAGTATGGCAATCCAATACCAGATGTAACAAACGTAAACGTGGGTGGACATACTTGGGATGCCTATTACAATGGTGGTGTCCGCGGGAGACACGTGATTTCGCTTGTGAGGACGACCAATACGAACGCGGGGACGGTCGATATCCTGGCCTGTCTGAACTGGATCAAGAACCAAGGCTGGATCGGCGACATCACTGTGGATGAAGTCCAGCTTGGTTTTGAAATTACCTCGTCCGCTGGCGGCATGGAGTTCGTTATGGACAGCTATTCCGTCGAGTATAGCACCACGAGTACGTCGGCACCGGCTGCCCCGAGCGATTTAACCGCCACAGTTGCCGGCCCAACATCGATCGACTTAGTCTGGATGGATAACGCGAACAACGAGGAGGGATTCAGTATTGAGCGCAGTCTAACCAGCGGCAGTGGTTTTAGTGAAATCGGCACTGTCGGTGCGAATGTCAAGAATTATCAAGACAGCGGCCTGACCACGGGTACGACCTATTACTACCGCGTGCGCGCCTATAACGCTGGCGGCTACTCCAGCTATTGCGACGAGGCCAGTGGTACCCCGCAGCAACTCGGCAGCGGTACAGGCTTGAAGGGCGAGTACTTCGACAATGCGGACCTTACTAACCTGAAATTGACGCGCACCGACGTCACAGTTGACTTCAACTGGGGCAGCAGTTCACCAGACCCGACCATAGGTCCAGACACCTTCAGCGTGCGCTGGACTGGCTATGTGGAGCCGCTTTACTCTGAGACTTACACGTTCAAGACTTACTCGGACGACGGCGACCGACTGTGGGTAAACGGCCAGCAGCTCATCGACGACTGGAAGACCCAGAGAGGCAAGAAGACAAGTGAGGGCACAATAACCCTCACGGCTGGCCAGAAGTACGAAATTAGGTTGGAGTTCATGGAGCAGAGCGGCGGGGCATTCTGCCACCTCTACTGGTTAAGTGCCAGTCAGGCGGAACAGGTCATTCCGCAGTCGCAGCTCTACCCTGGGCCGTAGGAAAAGGAGGCAACGGGGCCAGCGTCACAGGCCCGGCTGGAAGATGTGTATCAGTCGGCAGTTATGCCCTTGCTTATTTCAAAAATAACTGTGCCGCCGCCGGTGTGGTCGACAGGGTCGGGACACTGAATATAAGCTTTATCTTTATCAGCCTTGCCTTCCAGACCCCATTGGGCGGGTTCTGAAACAAGAAGAGCATTATAAAATGGCATAATAGATGAAAGAGCGTGCATGCAAACCGGACCGTCAGATACAAGCTGATAACCCGCTTTTAGGGTAAAAGAATCCCCTACTTTGAACGTTGGGCAAGAACCCTTTACTTCCTTTACTTTTACAATAATATCCATCTTGTGTTAATCCTTTATGAAATATTTTACCTGGAAGCATAATAAGTGTATAGACTCTACAAAGCAAGTAATATTGTCTCTGGTTACAATATTTAACTATATAAGTTTAATGACTACTTTCTGTATTAGTTTTGCCGGCTATTGAGGTGATATATTTCCAGTGTTCTTACTTATCGTGGGACTTTTATGGAATGTTGGTGTTTAGATCCAGTCCCTGTTCGGCAGGTTTTGCTCCCGGGCTGTCAGATGGCAGGTTATCAGGCTCCTGGATTTGTTGCTCATCAGCTTCTTTGAGTTTTTCGAGCAGGTTCATTAGCAAGGTTGCGGCCTGGCTGTTGTCACTGTCCAGACTGGCGATCTGTAAATGCCTGGCGGCTTCATCGAATCTGCCTATGCCAAGCAGCTGGTAACCCAGAAGAAGTTCCGAATTTGCATCAAGGTCATTCAAAATAACCGTTCGCTTGAGCAGCTCTACTTGTTGCTGTAGAATGCTTTCATCTGAGTACAGGCCGCGAGGATAAAAAACGCCTTCTTTGTCTGGTGAAGCCTTAAGCAGTGCTCCTCGCAAAGTCTGGGCGGCCAATTTGTATTGACCGTCTGCAAAAAGAGCCTGTACATAGGCAAACGGCAGAACAATATCATCAGGTGCAAGCACTAGCGCCTCGTAAAATTTGATTGCAGCAGAGTTATACTCGCCGGTCTCAAAAGCTTTAACGGCCTGGTCGAAGTGACGGTCCGCCCGACTTTCCTGGGCAGGTTCGGCCACAGAATTCTCATCGAGTTTCCCCTGGGCTTTATTCATAGCATCCTGTGGTGGCGGATCAGTGTTGTAGTAATAGTAATTATATGTATCACCGGCAATAACGTATTCAGGGGGATAACATCCGTACCATCTATAGGGGTGACATCCATACCAGTAGTAACGTCTGTAAGTGTGGCATGGCCAGTATCCGCCAAAGCTTACGAAGATGAATTTGCGATGGTAATACGGCCAGAAATAGCCAACTGTATAGCAAGGTCCCCAGGTGTAACAAATGGGGCGACAACAGTCCGGCCAGGTTACCCAGAAGAATATCCTGCTATAAGGATAATAATCACGATGGTAGTTATAAACACTCCTGCTGGGGATTGGATAGTCGTAAGAACTTTGCGTTCTAATGCTGCGGTCCGTGCAGGGAGTAGTGATCGGCTCGGGTAATAAGGTATTTTTCTTTCTCTGAGCTCGGCTGCCCGAAGTGACATTTCTGGGGATGGCGCCGTCCGAAGTAGTTTGCCGAGAAAGTATATTAGAAGTTGTTCTGCGCCCGGTTAGGATATTATTTGAATTTCTATTGATCGAGCTGCTTTGCCGGGAAATTCGGTACCTGTTAATGATGGATTCGTTCATCCTATTCGGCCCTCGCGGGACATTTCTGCTCAGCCCGGTAGCCTGCCGGTTGGATATAGTTGGATGGGACGGATGAGATATACTACGAGAGGATGATCTTGACCTCTGACTACTTCCCGAACTTTTGGGAGCTGAGCCTGGTACGGACTTATTGCGATTGCTCCTTGCTAATAATATAGACTCAGTAAATAAAGTTATAGTGAGAAAAATCATCAGCGTTAAGAGCTGCTTTGATTGTGGTTGTTTCTTGAACATGATAAGGCCCCGGATAAGCTATTTTCCGGCAAAATATCAGTAATTGCCAAAATAACTATTCTATTTTAATATGGCAATTGTAATTTGTCAAGTCGAATAGCAAGGAAAAGAGGCCCTGAGCGGTGAAGATGCCATCGTAGTTCTGCTGACTTTATAACCTTAATCTATTAGAATACAATGCTTTCAGGACTGCTTCAGGAGCGGCATTTTAAAAGCATCGTACATTTCAATTCATATCCGGCGGCGAGCAGGTGGAATCCCATTAATAGTTAAAATCGAAAGACAATACTTGCGCCAAGCGCATCGGCTGCCTCTGTAAGTTGGTACTCGATGCTCAAAGAGCAGTCTTCGCCAATGTCCACTTGGGTACCAATGTAACCACCGTACGTCGTGTCCCCTTCGATATCCCATGAGGTTTCTGAACGAAAAAAGTAGCTGGTTTCTCCTTCTTTAATCAATGTATCTTCGAACTCTCCACTAATGAAGTGGACGAGCGGGCCGCCGTAAAGCCAGATGCCGTCTATCCACATATAGGATGCACCTATAGTCATTTGTATTTCTGTAATATTGGCCTCAATGAATTGGGGTAGCTCCCACAGCGGAGAATTTAGTTGCCCGTTATAGTGGGCCCAATTGGCTTGAATTAATCCTCCTACCTTCAGGTAATCTCCGTCATAAAAGGTTGCTTTAATACCACCCCCAAATGCAGGTACGGAGTCGCTCTCAAATTCTTCGGCTTGATTCAAGAGTGAGTCGCCAAACTCAGCCTGTGTGCTGCTCAGACGGATAAAAACATCCCAATTGTAATCGACACCATATCCAAAGTTGACGTAGCTGCTATTTCGCTCGAAGTCGTTGATTGTCACCGAGAATGCTTTTCCAGTTTCAAAAGTAAAGCTATTTTCATAAGAAATAAATTCACCTTTTTTCAGTAGAAAATCCATCGTGCTGCGGGAATAATCAAATCCTAACTGAACTTGTCCCGGTTCCAGAGTGGCTATGGGAGCTCCCAAAGGATCCATGGCAAAAGCAGTTGAACCACCCAATACAGCAAACACGAATGCAAAACAGGATAAACAAATTTTTCCCAAGTTTTTGGATTTTGGCAAAGCCGTTCCTCTTTTCATAATCCACCTCCACTATTTTCACTCCTCAAGCCCAAGGAGTGCTATCTGCAAATTAGCGTTGCGGCAACGAAAATTTTTTCCTTATTTTTCTGTTCAAAAATTCTCTCTTGCGCTTGTTCTGAACTCATTCTTGATTGGTAAAATCACAACCCAAGTTATTTGACAGTTTCTCCATGCGTCCCATGGCTGTTCAAACCATAGAGCAGCCCATATTATCGGTCTTTTTCCGTGATATAAAGCACTTTATAAAAAGTGCTTAGAGTAGTTTGAGATTCCCTTCAGTCCAATGTATATTATACCTTTTTTAGGGTTTGATTTCAAGCATATAGCCATAATTATAACCGGATTTAAATATAGCCGGTAAATATAGATCACTGTCGTTGGTATGCTTGATTCTTTAATACCGGCAGGAAATATACTCAAGCGTGCCCGAGGTCAATTGGAAAGGCCTTTCCTAAAGTATTCGGATGATGCTCTAAAGCCCACGCTAATGAAGGAGAAAATAGAGAGCCAAAATGAGAGGGAAAATTGTTGCTATTGTGGCTTTAGTTGAGAAACAGCTCAGTTGGATTTCAAATCAAGTATCCTATCATAAATTCCATAGTCTCAGTTATGGTTAAAATCTCCAGGCAATACTTGCGCCAACGGCATCAGATGTCGCCGTATGTTGGAACTCAATGTTCAAAGAACAGTTTTCAGCAAGCTCCATTTGGGCACCGAAATAACCACCAAAAATCGAGGCCTCTTCAATTTTCCAGGAGTATTTCGATGTTTTTAGTTGATAAGGTTCTTCCTCGGTCATTTCGCTGTACACATCACTCCAATCTCCATCAATGAAGTGCAAGAAGGGACCGCCATAAATTAAAATGCTCTCTGTCATCTTGTAAGCCGGACCTACAGCGACCTGGATTTCAGTAAGTTCCATTTCAACACAATCATCAGCCACCGGCCAACCCGCTGGTTTGATTGCTCCGTCAAATTCAGACCAATTGAGTTGAAATAGCCCACCTATCTTAAGGTCGCCTTCCTGGCAGAATGTCCCTTTGATGCCAAAGCCAATGGAAAAGTCAGTGCGGCTATTAAATTCTTCTCCTCCCGGCCAAAGTTCCGGCGAAAAAGCCGAGTCGCCAAATTTAGCGTTTGTTCCACCTAACCGTAAAAATGAATCCCAGTTTTCAGCCAAGCCATATCCAAGGTTAGCGTAAAACTTACGCACTTCGAAATCTTTGAGTGTGTAGGAACGCTCAGGCCCCGAGCTATCATACCAACCATCGAGATATGTAACGTATATACCTTTATTCAATTCAAGATCCATATTGCTACAGGAATAATCAGCTCCGATCTTAAACTGCCCGTATTCCATGTCGGCTGCCGGAGGGCCCATTGGATCCAGAGCAAAAGTAACAGATCCACTTAAAAAAAATACGAACGCAAAACCTGATAGCCATACCTTTCTAATGATTTTGGCCTTTGACAAGATCTTTCCCTTTTTCATAATTAATCTCCTCTGTCATTTATTTCAGTAACAACTTTTTTCCTTCTTCAGTTCAACTCCGCCGTTGAGAGCCATACACTTCAATGATCGCCCTGCCAGTCATTACGCAACTCATAGTAAGGCCTCTATTAAAAAAAGGCGTGTTACTCCGAGTAAGTAACAGATTTTTTAAAGTTTCTTCTGTACTGGAACGATTGATGATCTTACGCTATATTCTCGGTCTTTCACCATCAGACATAATCCTCATGAACCGACAGCCCTATTGGTGACAGAGTTCTTAATGAACAATAAGGCCCAAGATGACTTAATAACGGTCACTTCATATTGGATTGTTGGCAAGAAAGTGATTCGTGTCAGAAAACACAGCTTTTTATAAATATATATATAAATTATTGCATCCATTTTAGATCTCATGCGTTTAAGTTATCAGAGAGCCAAATAACCGCAGAAAATAATTATGTGGCGTTCAGACGAAGAGTTAATGCTAAGCTGTCGTGATGGAGATAAAGAGGCATTCGAAATGCTCTATCGCAGATATGAGAAGCCTGTATTTTCTTTTATCTATCGCATAGTTTTGAGTGCCGCAGACGCTGAAGAGCTCTGCCAGGAAACTTTCTTCAAGTTAATACAAGCTAAAAAGAAATATCAGGTGAGTGGGAAATTCAAAACCTGGCTTTTTCAAATCGCTTTGAATTTGTGCCGTGACAAGGAAAGAAGAATGAAATTTCGGTCTCATTTATCGTTAGATGCTACAATTTCTTCTCAGGATATTGAAGACCTTCAACTGCGCGAATCAGTCTCAAATTTTTCATCTGATCCTATTAGAAATGTAGAGACAGATGAAATGAAAACGTTGGTACAGCGAGCTTTCATGATGCTATCGGAGCAAGAGCGTACAGTAGTTATTCTGAAGGAATACCATGCTCTGAAATTCGCAGAGATAGCCGATGTCATGAATTGCCCAATCGGGACGGTTAAATCACTAAATCACAGAGGATATAAGAAGCTTATAAGAATCTTATCGAAATATATAGATTAGTATTACGCTTTATCATAGGAGGTTTTCGTTCTTCAACACCTAAAACGGCGTGAATTACAAATCTCAGAGGTTAATCAAATGTCGAAATGTGAAAATGTTCAAAAAGAATTACATGCTTATTTAAGCAGCGAAATTGATGAAATCCAAAAACGTCAGATAGATGAACATCTAAAGGATTGTGAGAATTGTTCGGGGGCTTTACGACAATTGACTAAGTTATCTAAAGTGCTTCAGAGCTGGCAGTGTTTGGAACCATCACCATTAATGTATGAAAAATTGAAGACACGGATAAAAACTTCCGAATTATTTGTGGCAAGAATTTTCACACATCCATTTGGAAAAAAAGTTGTTTTTCAGCTTGCCGAAGTGGCGGCAATCGTTGCTGTGACACTGTCAATCAGTCATTGGTTTCTGATTCCTGTTCCTGAAATTCATGATGACTCCGCTATTATCAACTTGTATTTAAGAGAGCACCGGGATATTGTCGCTCGAGCCGCATCCTTGAATCTGGCCCCACCACAGCCAGCCCAGATGCGTGTGAGCCGACATGACATCTTGTATTACGAATTTTTTGACGATCAACCGGAATTAATGCGTCCCGGCATAATTGTCAGAGGACCTTTATCTCAACGAGAAATCAGCCCGCCCAAAGCTCCCACAATTTCCAATGGGCACACACTGACCCTCTCTCAAGCCAGAGAAACAACAGACTTCGAGCTGGTAGCCCCGCCGAGGCTTTATCCGGGCTACATGCTCGATCAGATCAGAAGGATTGAAGGTAGAGACGCCCTGCACCTGCTATATACGGATGGCATCAATACGTTATCTTTATTCGAACAGCCTTTGGACGGGCAGCGCGGGCTTGAGCCGCAGGATTTCAGAGAATATGCCGTCTATCGCAACAAAGAACAAGCCGGAGGAGCCATTCTCGCCTGGAGGGATGATACTATTTCTTATGTCTTAATTGGTAATGCCGAAATGTCACAATTAATGGATATGGCGCAATCAATTAGCGCTGGAAATGAGAGGAAATGAAAATGAATAATAAAAGATTAATTTTATTAATAGTATGCTTGGTTTTGTCAATCGTCTGTGGAATATCTGCTTTAACTTTGGCAGATATTACATCGGGGACAAATAAAGAGGCAGAACAGCACTTCGAAAAGGCCAATGAACTGCTCAAACGCACGGAGTACGAAGCTGCCATTGCCGAATACAGTAAAGTAATAAACCTGTCATCGAACAGCAAAACCGCCCAGGATGCTCAGTATTGGATCGGGCAATCTCATTTCAGAGCACGACAGTTTAATGCCGCACAAGCAGCATTTGCAAAGCTTATCGATCAATATCCGGAAAGTGCCATTGTGCCAGTAACAAAGCTCATGGTCGAGCGTGTTGAAAAGGCAAAGGAGAATGAAAAAATAAGAAAAACAATAAGTGATGCCTTAGATAAAGGAATCATAATTGATCCGGAAACAGGCGTGAAATATACCAGAACCAAGACATTTGCAGGTAAAAGGGATGTGATCGAATGGCCTTCAGATCTTGCTCTCTCTCCAAATGGCAAGTTCCTTCTGCATGAAAATCTTGTTATTCCATTGGATAGTGGTGAACCTTTTGAATTAGTGGACGCAGATTTCAAATGGTCGCCAGACGGGAAACAGGTCGTTTTTACCTCAGAAGGCAGCGTCTGGGTAGCTCCTGTTTCTCCAGAGACTGGGCTGCCAACGGATTCTGCAAAAAAACTCTTGGATGGTGGCCCTTCTCGATGGAATCCACGTTGGTCACCCGATGGTGAAAAGCTCGTTTTTAGTAGAGAAGGTGACATCTGGACCATCTCAGTGAAAGATGGTGCGCTAACTCAAATCACGGACGATATCTTAAATGAGCAACGTCCTTTATGGTCTCATGATGGCAAGACTATCGCCTACAGAAGCTACAAAAGGGGATGGCAGTTGGTCCCCGCTGAAGGTGGAGCGCCCAGGAAGAGCAGCGTCGATGAAGTTCGCCTCCTTTGCTTGCCTCGGTCGCCTGACGGCAAATGGCGTTTCAAAAGAAAAGCAAATCCCGGAAACCTTCTTCTCTTCCGCCTCGCCGACAAGCGTGTGTTTGAAATAAACCCGCCTGAGAGGGTAGGGTGTTTTCTTTCCATGTCACCTGATGGAAAAAAGATTCTTTTCTACGACTCGTCCTATGAATACACTTGCACTCTCAAAGTCATGTCAGCTTCCGGCGGCCCATCCTTCGAACTTGGAACACAGCTCCCGCTTCGCACGCTTTGGCCATATCAGCAGTACTGGTCTTCCGATAGTAAGATGATAATTACAAAAGGCTTTAACGATGAGCGGCCGGATTGGACCTTCTGGATAAGTCCTCTCGCAGGCGGCGAACCTTTACCACTGGAGCTCGATGTCTCGGTGGATGATGAAGTTGAGCCCTGCTCTTTGTCACCGGATGGCAAGAAGCTCCTCTTTGTTGTGTATCGAAGTGACAAGACAGTGGATCTTTATGTGGCTCCGGTTTCGCTGGAGGATGCTCGGACTACAGGCCCTGCCGTTATGGTTTTCAAAGGGCGGGACAAAATGCCTATTGGTGGGTGGAAGAAGAATCAATGGTCATGGTCACCCGACGGTAGTAAACTCGCTGTAATCCATGGCGGGGATATCTGGATCACATCTTCCGAGGAAGGTAAGCCAGTACAGATAACAAAAACCCCGGAACGTGAAATCCAGCCGGTTTGGTCGCCTGATGGCAAAATGATCGCCTATAGATTCAGATTAAGGATACTTGCAGGAGTAGGACGACAAATACTCCATGTAATCTCCTCATCTGGCGGTGAGGCAACGGAAATATTGGACACTCCTGCCAGCAGGGGTGGGTATGTATGGTCTCCTGACAGTAAAGAGATTGCCGTCATTTCCGAAGGTGTGCTCTCGGCTATTGCCATCGCCGGCGGTAATGTCCGACAGATACTCGACCTGAAGCAACAAGGATTTGTGGAGGACCGCGCTTGGGGGCTCTGCTGGCTTCCAGACGGGAAATACCTTGCCTTTATCACCTTTAAGGCAGGAGGAGATGATGATCGAACTCGGATATTCATGGTTTCTGCCACAGGGGGTAAGGTCACTGAGCTTGCCACTGATGACGACGGCTGGAAGGATTATCTCTATCCGTCTCCTGATGGAAAATGGATTTCTTATGACTCCGAAGTAATGGTCAAAACACGATCAGAAGGGGCCATCTGGGAAGCGGATTTTGAGGAAATCATAAAAAAACTGTCGGATTGATTCAAGGTTATAAAAGGCATAAATATTTTCGTGGGCAGAGACAGCTTGTATTTGATATTTGAGGTATTCCTGTTTTATCTTTACTTTCATCCTCAAAAAAGGTACTGTGTCGTTGTTCTTAAATAACGTTTTTCGAACTCAATAGTGGTATTAGAAGTTGAATTGAGGCTAAAGTAGGGACAAAAGTATGAAAAAGTGGGTGTTATTGGTCTTGTTAGGCGTTGTTTTAGCGACAACAATGGGTGGCTGTAAGAAGAATGGGGGTGGGTGAGGTCTCGTCCAATGCGGTGCACATGTTGTGTACTCCGAAAATACCTGCCGGAACTGCTGTCCAGGCAAACTCCAATATCTTGTTGAACAAGAAAGCACGGAATCTCAAAAGTCATTGACAGCGAATTTCTCAGTGTAATTCTCCGCCTGATACATAAAAATAGTTCAGTCTCCACACATTCGGTCTAAGTGCGTTCTCAGGAATCACAGGAAATCCGGCTCCAAAGATGTTCTGTGGACTTTGTTCTTCCAACATTTCTGGATTTAACTGGTTTTATAGGGAAGGGCAAAATGTATCTGCAAAAAAATTTACGATTGAAACAGGTCTATGACGAAATAGTATATAAACCTAAGTCTGCCGGAGCTGAAAACGGCTACCTTCATGTTAATGTTTCTTAATAGGTGAAATAATGAATCCCACTAAAAAGAATACAAACAATAATGCATGGCGTCAGAAATTGTTTGAGATAATCTTTGAGGCGGATACGCCGGCGGGTAAATGGTTCGACCTGATATTGATAGTATGCATTCTGCTGAGTGTTATTGTGGTTATGCTCGACAGCGTAAGCTCTGTTAGAACAAAACATGGCCAGATATTATATGCAGTTGAATGGTTTTTCACGATTCTTTTTACCGTCGAGTATGTCCTTAGATTGCTTTGTGTCGGCAGGCCAATTCGATATGCACTTAGTTTCTTCGGTATTATTGACTTGTTGGCGATACTCCCGACTTATATGAGCTTGATATTCTTCGGCAGCCGTTATCTTGTGGTTGTTAGAATTCTTAGAGTGCTCCGTATTTTCAGAGTCTTGAAACTCGGCCATCATACCAAGGAAGCTGTTGTGCTTAAGAAAGCCCTGTACGCGAGCCATCGAAAAATTCTCGTATTCATTTTTGTAGTATTGACCCTGGTCGTAATCATAGGCGCATTGATGTATGTAATTGAAGGCCAGGAAAACGATTTTACGAGCATACCGCGTAGTGTATACTGGGCAATTGTTACCCTTACGACGGTAGGTTACGGCGATATATCACCAGAAACCGGTGCAGGACAATTTTTGGCAGCCATAGTGATGATTTTAGGGTATTCGATAATTGCCGTTCCAACAGGGATTGTTACTGTGGAATTATCGCAGGCTCATAAGAAACAATCGAGCACCCGGGTCTGTCCCAGTTGCAGTGCCGAAGGTCATGACAGGGACGCTAAATACTGTAAGTTCTGCGGGACAAAACTATAATAAATTACTCACGAAAATTATGCCATCAACGACTTGACGCAGAAGAGAGCATTTGAATGATCATTGCGAAGTATGTTATAGCGGCAATTGGATTAGCTCTGGCCTTTTTTGTCGGGAAACGTCTTTCCCGCCGGGCAAAGCGGAAAAAGCTGTTGGCCATGCCCTTTCCGGAACAGTGGAAACAAATCGTCCAAAAGAATGTGCCCCTGTATAATCGGCTGCCGGATTTATTGAAGGAACAGCTTCACGGCCTTGTACATGTCTTTATAGCCGTAAAGAATTACGAGGGCTGTGGCGGTTTGAAAATAACCGATGAGATAAAAGTTACAATTGCAGCTCAGGCATGTATGTTATTATTGAACCGAAAAACCACCCACTTCAAAAAACTCCGTACCATTCTCGTATATCCGCACACTTATGTAGCCAGGATAGTCTCTTCGGACGGCATGATTACAACCAACGGGCACAGCGTTCGCCTGGGGGAATCGTGGCAAAACGGGCCGGTTGTTCTTGCCTGGAACAGCGTCACAGGCGGAACGTCGAATGTCACCGACGCCCGGAATGTTGTACTTCATGAATTCGCTCATCAGTTGGACCAGGAAGATGGGGCGGCTGATGGAGCTCCGGCACTGGGACATCGATCCCGCTATGTCATGTGGGCTCGTGTCCTGAGCAGGGAATATGAAGCATTACAAAGGAAAAAGAGAACAGGCACAAGGGCGGTCATGAGTAAATATGGGGCAACTAATCCGGCCGAGTTTTTTGCCGTAGCAACTGAGACCTTTTTCGAAAAACCGAAACAGATGAAAAAGAAGCACCCCGAACTTTATGATGAGCTGAAAAACTACTACAATCTGGATCCTATTGAGTGGCTGTAACTTAACACAACAATGCGTTTTTACTTTCATAGAACCGAGATTTGATACTTCTCATTTTCCCTGATAAAATTCTTGTGCTATCTGCAGGAAAAAATTTGGTGTTGGTGTATATTCATTTGGAATGAATATGCCCAGTTTTGTTAATTTATTAATATGGTCCTTTAATGATCCAGTTATGTCGTTGCTATGCTCGCCGGACAATGATGCCTTAACACGTATTGCCTGAGTAATAATCTTACATATTTCATCGTCGTATTTTAAATTCGATAGTTCTCGTTCAACAACATCCTTGTTTGTTGTGAAAAATTCCCGGGCATGAGGATCTGAAGGTTTCTGACAAAAGAGTTCGTTAACCACTGCAGCGGCAAGAGAATCGGCTGTTTCCTGCCCGTATATGCCCTTGAACCTTTCAGCAAGACGATCCATAACTCCCAGCTTGACCATTTCCACGCCGGAGAGCATCCTCTTTGAATATCTTTTTTTAAATAGACCTTTCATGCTCATCGTCGTCTTCACTCTGATCTTTTCACGTGGCAACAAGTTTGTATATCCGCAATCATGCCAAAGCGCCCCTAAAATGACGTATGGCTGTTCTGTGATAATTAATTATATAATTTTGCCTTTGATAATTCAATCAAATTCTGCATATTGTTTTAGACTATTTGTTCCATGACAAGCCTAAAATCAAAGAATATAATCCTAAGGATGCCAAAATAAGTAAAAAAGACCTCAACAAGGAGCATAAAATGGACCTTCGTATTATTTTAGGGGCTACGGAATTGGAAGTATCGCCCATATGTTTCGGTACATGGCAGCTTAGCCCCCGTTTTTGGGGCGAACAGTCTAAGTCGGATATATTAGCTGCAATGAACACGGCTTTTGACGCCGGGATAAACTTTTTTGATACAGCGGACGCCTATGGAGATGGTTACGCTGAAACCGTTGTGGGCGAATTTCTGGCCGACAAGCCTCGCGATACCGTCGTCATCTGTACAAAAGTATTCAACCACTTTAATCCGGACGCTACTCGGTACCCAGACCTCTCGCCTGAGCATATAAGGCAACGTTGCGACCTGCAATTGCAGCGTATGGGCATTGAAACAATCGACCTTTATCTGCTTCATATGTTCGATCCGCTGACGCCGTTACGGGATGTGGCTGAGACTTTGGATTCATTAAAAAAGCAAGGAAAGATACGCCATTATGGCGTCAGCAATCACACTGTTGAGCAGCTTAGGGCACATCGACATTTTGGTGCTTATAATGCAGTTCAACAGAATTATAGTCTGATAGATAACCAGATAGAAGGTGACCTGCTGCCCTATTGTGAAGCGGAAAATATCGGTGTGATGGTCTATTCGCCTATGCACAAGGGATTACTTACGGGCAAATATACCGGCGTTGAGACCTTTACCGATTTTCGTAAGTTTCATCCGGATTTTCAGGGCGAGCGTTTCCACGAACTTGCAACGGCTGTCCAGAGCCTGGGGCCGCTGGCGAAAAAGTATAATCTTTCTATTTATCAGTTAGTCCTGTCAGCTACCTTGATGCACCCGGGAATCGACGTGGCCATTGTCGGAATAAAGAATTCGACCCAAATTGCCGAAGCGATAGGAGCCATGGGCAGAACAATTTCGCGGGAGGATTACTTCGCCGTCCGTAAAACACTTGCGGTAGGCGGTATTTCCAAGATACAAGATGCCAAAGGTACAAGGAAATAGTGATCCATACATCCACAGGGCAAAAAGACCATCGGCTTCGAAGCATGATACTGATTATAATAAATAAGGCCTGCACAATTATATGCAGGCCTTTTTATCAGGTAGTTGCAATTCATAATTATGGCGCCGGTTGAACGAGAACACTCAACACAGCAAGTTGTTGAGTAGTTCCAGCAGGCAGTTGAGAGAGATCAACATTATCAGCAGATATTTTTACTGTCACAGTGACCATGCCGGGTCCTACAACACCTGGATCGGGATCGAACCAGGCATTCCACGTTCCGCCTGCTGCCGAGGTTGCATGAATCTCTACCGTAAGTATCCCTTTGAAATTCATCAAGAAGGTGAGCTCAACTTCGACTTCTTCGAGTGAAATAGGAAAAGCAGGAGGCGGACTCGGTACATCGATAAAGATTTCGCTACCGGAGCCTGGCTCCCAGGGAGGTGTAGTACCTGCATGTTCATAAGCTCCCATATCCACTGTACCACCTAATATTCGAGCCACAAAGTCGAGGGCAACGGAAAGTAGTTCGATTATATTGCCATCTTTATCCAGGTCGCCTATATCATTAGGCAATAGCGAATTATCCCCGGCATCGATGCAGGGGGATCCTGGCTGAAGGTGGTAGTCTCCTGAATTAACGAACATTGGATCTGTGCTGATATTTCCTGTGCCCGCTGGCCAGCCGCCTTGAATACATGTATGTAAGACGAAGACTGTGCTAATATGGTTTGTCAGGATCCCGTTGATTCCGTTATATAGAATGCAGTTGTAAATATTGAGGAAGTTGCTGGCTGGGAGCTGGCTTACAAAACTGGTTATCACCATGCCGTTCGTGGCCAGATTCTTTGTCACTGTACAATTTATAAGCGTTATACTACCATCGAAGTTATAAATGGCTGAGCCTCCAATGTACACCGACAGGGACGCTGAATTTCCTGTTATAAGACAGTTTACCAGATTTATATTGTTGTCATAGCAATACAGGCCCCCACCAAAAAATTGGGCACTATTATCTATTATCTTACAATTCAAGATGTAAGGAGAACCACCATTCACGGATGCTATGCCACCACCGAAAGAGGCGTTATTACTTGAGATAATACAATTTTTCAGCATTGGATTTGTGCCGTCTATATACACGCCGCCACCTGTATCATAGGGCGTCGGGCCATCCGCCTGCCCAGCGGTGATAATAAAACCATCCAGTACTGCATCGCACGACATGCAACCGGTAGCACTGACAACATGATAGCTGTTTTCACTCTTGTAGAGTATTCCCCACGAATCGTCTCCATTGAGATCGCCACTGAGAACCGTTGCGTATGTCTCAAAATCACGGGCATCAGGATCGGTGTGACCATAACCGGCATGACTTCCGATAAGACTGACGCCGTTCTTGAGCTGAAAACTTGCTGTTCGGTCGCCGGGTGTCACGGAACTGCCCTGATCCGGCTTGTGTGTTCCTTCAGCGACCAGGATTGTATCTCCAGCGATGGCAACGTCCAAAGCATCTTGAAGGTTCGTAAACGCCCATTTCCAGCTCGCTCCATTGTGAAAGGGACCAGGTGCGTCCTGATCAACGTAGTAAGTTGTGCCACCTATAGCACCGCCGACAGTAAATTGTATTTCGAAAGCAAGGGATGGATTTGTACATCTAAAGGTCCAATTGCCCGATGTCAGCGGCCCGAAGTTGCCTTGCAAACCACAGACAGGCTGGTAAATGAGAATACATTGAGTGGGTGCCGGTCCCTGGAACCACAATTCGATGATTCTGTTTGTACTATCAACCGAAATCATGGGAGTGCCGCCAAGGTCAGCTTCGGCAAAACAACTATTACCATAATAAGGAGGAGTTATCCAAAACGGCCCGGAATACGAAATTACATCAGTTTCGCCGGGATTGGGTGGAACTATCGTCCAACCACTGGGGCCTGTTTCCCCATAAATCCACGAAGGAGCGGCAGCGGAGACTACAGAGGATAAACACAAACTGATTAAGATTAATAAAAGTTTATTTTTGGTTTTCATGTCCCTGCCCTTTCAATTTTATACATTATGTATTGTTAAGTATTGATGGGTAATCTTTTAAGAAAGCACGTGATATGTTTATGAAGCGAATAGCCGGCCAATAAGTCTTCAGACCTTTCGCATTATTTTCATACGGCAAAGGCATTCACACCTCCTTACATTCTGAGACTCCTCGGACATATCTCCAACTATATTATATATAACTACTATGCAGGGGCCGTGTCAAGATTAATCTTTAATATTATTGGGCTGTAATAATGAAATGTACATGGATAATCGCAGGATTAAGCGAAAAATCATTGGTTCAGCTTCGCAGGTTGATTTGAGATTTAAATTGTATAAGTGATAGCGCCCTTTCGAACGGTTTTAAATCCCCTCCTCAATATCGGCTTTTGATGCCTTCTACCAATTATTATTGTCTTCTTTTTGATCCTCCTCCGAGATCTCCTGCATTTGTAGGTACATGCATCCCTTAGATGCGATACTCCGGCAATATCTTTAGTCAGAATTAATTTCGCTCCTTTTGCCTCCATTTTACGCAGTGCCAGTATCGACTCTCTCCTGGTTTGTGATCCTACTGCGTCAACTATAACTCTCACATTTTTGCCTCGGTGAAGAAGCCCCAGCGCCGTTGCTTTGACGGCATCTTCAGTACAGGTACCAATCAAAATAAACTCATCGGCTTTTACTTCACTCAGCAGTCGCTCTATTCGAGGCTCTTCAAAAGGATCGATGCAACGTTTGTGCAGAATAATCTGCCTGTGTGACAGTAACAAATCCGCCGGCAAAGCGTTCCAATCGTCCGCAGGGAAACTCACTCGATTGCTAAGCAATGTATACGGTATTTTTTGTTGTCCATATGTTCCATCGAGGCAGTAGCCGACCTTGTTTTCACTATTGTTATTGGAGTAAACCTCAGCAGTTGAGATGATAGGTACATACTCAAGCCTGGCCCATGCCATTATCCTACGAATATTTGCCAGAACCTTCTTGTAATCCCTGATACAGGCATTACCCCAGGCGGATAAAAAGTCCCTTTGTGTGTCTATATCCACCAGAATGTGCTTACGTTGGTGTTTCAGTAATTGCAGAATCATTTTTCAGACTTCCTTTCTGAAGCTTGACTTTGCTTCAACCCGATTCAACTGATGCTCCAAACGATGTTTCTGTTATCAATGTCACACATAATGCTTCTATAATTAAGTGCCACTTTTAATGTTGCATATAACGCTTTTTTCATCAATCTGTGAGTGATTTGATAATTGTTGTTATAGGTTGTCTCTGTGGTGTTAAAAATATTCGAAGATGGTGAATCTGAATAATCTGGGCAATCGTATATCAACAGATTTCAACTTTATTCATATGAATAAATATTAATTTTGCCAAAACCGTAAGGGTTTGTATAATAGTGATGAAAACATAGTAGAGTGCTGAATCGCTGGGACTATTTTTTTATATTCTGTTGTATGAATGCTTTGGTAATCTCTAAGTCAGATAAGGGGGCAACAAGATGAAGAGAATATTTTTAAAAAAATCATTCGCGGGCAAGCTTATTATTTTCACGAGCATCCTTGTTTTCTTCACTCAGACTGATGGAGCTAACTCGACAAGTTCAAACACTCGTAACAATCCTGAAACTCAAGGCCGAAAGACACAAAAATTGCCGCGTAGACGAATAAACAAAGCTGCCGTTAGTCCTTCGAGTTTTACATCCGATATGCCTTTCAGTGAAGCGATCAATATTTTACGTAATACCACGGTACCTCCGTTGAATATAGTAGTGCTTTGGAAAAATCTGGAGCAGAATGCGGATGTTTATAGAGATACTCCTATTGGAATAGATGGTGTTTCAGGAGTTCCTTTGCGCACACATTTGAAACTGTTGTTAATGTCACTATCAGCAGGGAGTGTGGAAAAATTGGGATACGTTATTGACGGTGGAGTAATCATCATATCAACAGAAAGCTCCTTACCTAAAAAGTTGAGGACCCGGATTTACGATATTTCTGATTTGGTCGGTGCGCCCGCCAATGGTGGTTTTATGCCTGGAATTGGAATGCCCTTTGGTTTTGGGGGCATGCCTTTTGGCTTTGGTGGGATGATGCCGTTTGGTTTTGGTGGAATTTCCGGGGGTATGATGCCCTTTGGCGGCACAGGTTATACAGGGCAGAGGCAACAAACTTATGGAAGTGTAAGCTTTCGATAAGACAAAGAACTTCCGCAGGAATAGTAGTAATATATAACGGACTTCAATTCCACACTCTTATGTCACGACAGGATATAAAGAGATTGTATTAATCAAGTAGTTTGTGCAGTAAAGAAAGGATTTTGTGGAAATATGACTTCTGTTGACGATGGCAAAGGTGTGATTTTTGATCTGGACGGAGTGTTAATTGACTCCGGCTGGGCCCATAAGCGAGCGTGGTTTGACCTGGCTGAAAAAGAAGGCCTTCACATGTCGGACGAGTTCTTTACCGGCACTTTCGGCATGCAAAATGCACAAATCATTCCAAGGTTAGTCGGGAGAAGTTTGCTGTCTGAGGAACTTGAGGAGTTATCTGAATGGAAGGAACAACGTTATCGTGATCTTATCTCCGAAAAATTGGTGCTATCAGCAGGGGCAGAAAGATTGCTCATTGAATTGAGAGAAAAAGGTTTTCTTTTGGCTATCGGCTCATCGACACCGAAAGCTAACCTGGATTTAATTTTCCAACGTTTGAAATTGGATAATTACATTGATGCCTGTGTAACGAAAGAAGATGTAACCAGAGGCAAACCGGCACCGGATACTTTTCTCAAGGCTGCGCAAAAGCTTTTTCTTGTGCCGAGACATTGCTTAGTCGTTGAAGATTCTATTCCGGGTATAGAGGCGGGCAAAGCCGCAGGGATGCCTGTTATAGCGTTAACAACTACCAGAGATCGAGCGGATCTGAAAGAAGCAGATATTATCGCCGATGGTTTGGACGAACTCAGAGCCGATGTTTTCGTAAGATTACTTACTGGCCCGTAAGATTACGATGGTTCGGTAGTAAAATGAGAGATTTTAAAAGAGATTAATATCAATACTTTGAGTCTTGTAATGGATAACACACAATTGTTATATGACATAAGTGAGCTAAACAACCTTTTCAGAGAAAGTGCCAGTATTCAGAGCCTCTTGGATAAAACTGTTGAAATGGTAGCGTCTCACACGGATTCGGATGTATGTTCGGTGTATCTTTATAATATTGAAAATCACGAACTGGTCCTAAGTGCGACAAGGGGCCTGAATCCGGATTCCGTTGGAAAAGTAAAGCTCAAGCTGGGTCAGGGGCTTACAGGTCTTGCTCTACAGGAAATGCGGCCGGTTTGCGAAAAGGATGCTTCAGGTAATCCTAATTACAAATTTTTCCCTGGAATATTTGAGGAACGATATGAATGTTTCCTCGCCGTGCCGATAGCACGTGGGATTTCGAAGATTGGAGTATTAGTGCTTCAGCGTGAAAAGGGCAAGACCTTCAGCGACTCTGATATTACCGCTTTGGAGGCTGCGGCATCACAGCTTGCAGATATTATTGAAAATGCCCGTTTTCTTATGACGATACACGAGCCGCACGCGGAGGATAAAAAGGTGGTTGATGTCTTGCCGGAGCAGCTTAAATTCGTCAGGGGCAAGATTGCATCGGAAGGTTTTGCCTATGGCCCTTCCAAAATTGTTGATAAGAAAAAAAACATTGCTATGCTGTTACACAGAAATTTTGACGACACTTATATGCTGGACGATTTTGAAAGAGCTATTGCCAATACCGCAGCTCAGCTTGAGGAACTGCAGGAACAGGTTGGGCAGAAGCTATCGGATGCCGCATCATTAATTTTTGCGGCACATTTGGTGATACTTAAGGACAAGCACTTCGTAGGTGGTGTAATCAAGCTAATAGAAAGTGGAGTTAATCCGCCTGTTGCTGTCATGCAGGTTGCTAAAGAGTACATCGAAAACTTTGCAACCAGTGGCAGCTCATACATGCAGGAAAAAACCCAGGATATTGAGGATCTGATAGTCAGACTGATGAACAACCTTCTCAGTGAGACCGAAGAACTTGGTAAACTCAGGGGCCATATTATCATCGCCAGAGAACTTTATCCATCCGACCTGCTTATACTTTCCTCGGAAGAGGCCAGTGGAATCGTCCTGGTCGGCGGTACAATTACATCACATTTGTCGATCCTGGCCAGCTCATTACGTATCCCGATGATTGTTAGCGATACTTTTGAGCTTCTCGATCTGCCGGATAATACACCTGTCTTAGTCGATGCTGAGATAGGTAATGTTTATGTGGACCCTTCCGAGGAAGTGTTGGAACGGTTTGGATCTCAGCAAAAAGCCAGGCTCACATTGGACCGGCAAAAACGTTCTATCAAACCGGCTACAACTACAAAAGACGGCACCAGGGTGCATCTTCTGGCTAATATTAACCTATTAGCCGATCTGAAGGTTGCGTGCGAATTGCAGTGTGAGGGTGTGGGGCTGTATCGTACAGAGTTTCCGTTTATGATAAGAAGAAATCTCCCGTCCGAGGCAGAACAATTTATAACCTACAGTAAGCTCATCGAGTTGGTAAAGGGCAAGCCGGTGACATTTCGAACGCTCGATATCGGGGGCGATAAAACTTTATCCTATTATCATGACATCAAAGAGCAGAATCCGGCTCTCGGTTTGAGGTCAATACGTTTTTCACTTCAAAATAAATCCGTTTTCGCCGAGCAGATTCGTGCAATGCTGCGAGCGGGAGCCGGAGCAGACTTACGTATTATGTTTCCGATGATTTCATCCATAGACGAATTCTGCCAGGCCCGTGAAGTTGTGTCTGAGTCTTTGGAGACACTCGACAAACAAGGCATAGAACATAATCGCAGACCAAAACTCGGAATCATGGTCGAGCTGCCATGTGTGGTGGACTTGATTGATGATTTCGTTAAAGAGGCCGAGTTTTTTTCAATTGGAACCAACGATTTGATACAATTTATGCTGGGTGTGGATAGGACGAATGAAAATGTTGCCGGTTCTTATTTACCCCATCATCCTTCGGTTTTGCGTGCTTTGAAGAAGGTAGTCCGTTCAGCCAATCAGGGCGGCAGGGAAGTCTCGGTTTGCGGCGATATGGCACACCAGGAACAATACCTGCCTTTTCTGCTTGGAATCGGAGTACGAATTTTGAGTATTGACCCGCGCTATCTGCCACGTATCCAGCAGGCCATATCAGGTATTGATCTGGCTGAAGCTCAAGCCGTAGCCGAAAAAATGCTTGCCCAGGTTAAAATCAGCGACCTGACCAATTCCTTGGCACAAACAGTGTGAATAAGTGGACACCGCCACAGAAAAGCAAAGGATTATCCACAAGGTAATGGATTGACTCTTCGCAGCTTTTGTTGGGCTAACGCATCGGTGATCCAATCGATGATTGCGGGCTTGTAATCGTATTCATCAATGGGTCGCAAATTATCAGGATCCAAAGGTCCGGCTACGCCGATGATCTTACCGAACGTATCACTTTGAACCGCATAGATTTTGCCGTTGTTATGTTGCCAAAATCCTTTTATCGTATTCATAGTATCTGTCCCCACAAATTGCAGGCTTGTCTTAGGCTACTTTTTCTTCTTATTACAGTTAGATACAATACGTCCGTTATCCGAGTTTTTTCTGTTTTCAAAATCAATCTTAAAGAGAAGATGGTTATCGAACCACTACTTTTGGGAGTACAGACCTTGTGTAAATTCAGCATTATACTAATTGTATATAATAAGTGCGCTTGTATGTGTCATTTCGAGCGCAGCAAAGCGGAG
>CAZFOQ010000040.1:0-29355 GCA_964520535.1 uncultured Pirellulales bacterium
CCCCCTGTGAATCATTAGTCTTTGGTCATGGGTCTGAAGTGCGGCTTATCAATTCTTCTGTAGTTATTTTCTTTGATTAGCATTATTCTCTTGGTCACCCCGAGCGGAGTCGAGGGGTCTATTCTAAACAGCCCGCAAAGCGATTCCTTATTAAGAAGGAAATAAGTTAAATAGATTTCTCGGCTTCGCTCGAAATGACATTGGTTTGCTCAATTTTTCTGTTTATGAGTGTGGCGGTGACGGCGGCGGAAAAGCCGTTATCGATATTGACCACGGTGACACCGGAAGCACAACTGTTAAGCATTGTCAAAAGAGCAGAGAGCCCCTCGAAGCAGGAGCCATAGCCGACACTGGTCGGCACGGCAATTACCGGACAACTAACGAGACCGCCAACTACGCTGGCCAATGCTCCTTCCATCCCTGCCACGACAATGATGACGTTGGCGCTCTGGAGTTTCGGCAGATGTCCAAATAATCTGTGCAGGCCGGCGACACCAACATCACAAATCAATTCCGTCCGCTGGCCCATAATCTCGGCGGTGACTTTTGCCTCCGATGCAACGGGCAAATCGGCTGTGCCGGCGGTAACTATCGACAGAACAGTTGCAGAGGCCGGTACTTCTTTCTGCTCAAAAACAATCGCCCGGGCTAATTCTTCATAACGGACTTTCGGGAATTTTTTTGTTTGAGCTAACGCTTCAAAAATATCCGGCTCGGCCCTGGTAGCCAGGACATTATTACCTTTTGCGGCAAGGCTTTCGAAGATTTGAATTATCTGCTCGGCAGATTTGCCGGGACAGTAAATGACCTCCGGAAAGCCGCGGCGAATCTGGCGATGGTGGTCGACGCATGCGAATCCCAAATCCTCAAACGGCAAATGCCGGAGCTTTTCGATCGCCTGGTCGATATCGAGCCGGCCGTTCCTGACCTGCTCTAATAATTCTTTGATTTGTTCCGTTTGAATATGTCACCTCGTATTTCGTATTGAGTCGTGCGTATTGCGTATATCGTATTCATTATACTTTGTAATATTTGATTTATAGCTTTGCATTATTATTGAATTTTGATTCTCTTTTAACCGGTTGCTTTTGGTTCAAGGCTCAAATCGGCAAAGACGCCTGCTTTGAACTTATGATATGCCAAAGAGGCTACCATAACGGCGTTGTCCGTGCAATATTGTTTTGGAGCGGCTAAGAATTTCCTGCCGCCAGTCGTAGATTCACAAAGCTGCTGTAATGCCTGCCGCAATGTGCTGTTTGCAGCCACACCGCCACCCAAAAGGATGGTTTTTGCACCGATTTTGTCTGCGGCACGCTGCGTTTTTTTGACCAGGACGTCAATCACCGCCGCCTGGAACGAGGCCGCAATATCGGCGATTTCCTGTTCGCTCATGGATTCGACCTTATCTTCGCCCTTCATATCCTGGCCGCGGCAATAATACAGCACGGCTGTTTTTATGCCGCTAAAGGAAAAATCCAGCGAGTCCCGCCCCAGCATCGAACGCGGAAAATCGATGGCCTTTGGATTTCCTTTTTTCGCCGCTTTCTCGATACTTGGTCCGCCCGGATAAGGAAGCTTTAGAATGGTGGCTACTTTGTCGAAGGCCTCGCCGGCAGCATCGTCGATAGTCGAGCCTAAAAGTTTTAATTCCAGAGGAGACTGACAATCGAAGAGCGAGGTATGTCCGCCGGAGACAATTAGTGCTACTGCGGGCAGTTGCAAATTCTCTTGTGACAACATTGCCGACTGCATATGGGCGTGCAGGTGATTGATTGCTATCAGAGGCTTTTCCCAGGCGAAGCTAAGCGTCTTGGCAGCGGTGACTCCGACTACAAGAGCGATGGTCAGTCCCGGCTGATTGGCAACGGCGATTGCCGCAATATCATCTCTGGTCACTTTGGCCTGCTCCATCGCCTCGGCGATGACCGGATATATCTTTTCGATATGGGCACGGGAAGCGATTTCAGGGACGACGCCGCCGTATTTTTCATGCAGTTTAGTCTGCGAAGCGACTACCGAGGATTTGATAATCCTGCCATCGGCAACAACGGCAGCGGCTGTTTCATCGCAACTGGTCTCAATACCCAGGATATTGATACATTCGTTTTCAGCTTTCATCAAAAAGGATATTAGCGGAAATGCAAGTATCTGTCAATGTTCCAGGCAATGACAGTCAGTTCTGCAACATGGAAAACAGATCTTATCACTACGAAGGTTTATGCCACGGCGGCGGTTTCGTCTTCAACTTCGCCGAAGCGGACACTTATCTTCTTGCTCACGCCTCGTATCTGCATTGTTATCCCGAACAGCACATCGGCTATGCTCATCGTGCGCTTGGCGTGGGTAATGATGATGAACTGCGAATCCTTTTGAAATTCCCTCAGCAGCAGATTGAAACGCTCGTTATTTGCTTCATCCAGAGCCGCATCCACCTCATCGAGGAAACAGAACGGCGAAGGCTTGGCCTTGAAAACTGCAAACAGCAATGCAAGTGCCGTCATCGACTTTTCTCCGCCGCTAAGCAGTGATATACTCCTTGTTTCTTTACCCGGCGGCTTTGCTATAACCTCTATGCCTGCTTCGAGAATATCTTCAGAGTCCTCAAGCATGATATCGGCTTTGCCGCCGCCGAAGAGCTTGCGGAAAATCTCCTGGAAATGTCCTCGTATTTCCTCGAAGGTCTCCTGGAATTTCTCTCTGCTCTTTTTATTCAGACGGTTGATTAACTGCTGGAGCTGGGCCCTGCTGCTGTTGAGGTCCTGAACCTGTTCGCTTAAAAAATCATGCCGCTTCTCAAGACTTTCCTGCTCATCTATCGCATCGACATTAACATTACCGAGCCGCTCAATTTTGCCCCGAAGGTCGGTAATCCCCTGCTTTATCTGCTCCCAGTCAACCTCCTGCTGGGTGTAATTTTTGTAGGCCTCGGCCAGGTCAATCTGCAACTGTTCCTGGACTCTTTCGACTAAATCCTGCTGCTTGACCTGTAACTGACCCAATTCCACCCGAAGCTCATTGATGAGCTCTTCAGACTGTTCTTTCTCGGCACGTCTGAACCGAAGCTGTTCTTCGGCCTGCTTTTTCTGTGCCAGCAGCTTTTCGATTTCTTCCTGTAACAGCCGACTGCTTTCCTGGCTCTTTTCCTTTTCCACAAACAGTTCGGACACGCCTGCCTCGCAGTTCAGGATGTCCCTCTGAGCGGTCTGTTCCTGCTCGATACAGTTTTGTATCTCATCGCGTGCCGTCTGAGTAGCTGTCACGTTTTCCTGCATTTGCTTGTGCAGGCTGTCGATGATTTGTTTTGATGCCTTGCTTTGCTCTGTAATTTGACCAAGGGCGATTTTCAAATCTGTAAGTCTGTTTTCATGCGTTCGCCTGTGTTGCTTTTGTTCTGCATATTTCGCCTCAAGCAGCTCTATCTGCGTTGTTCTCTGGTCGTTGACTTCCTCCAGTTCCTGCAATTTCTGTTTGGAATCATATTCCTTCTGCACCGACCGGGCTATCTGCTCGGCTAACAGGTCGATCTCGCTGGTAATCAACGGCTCTTCTTCCTGAAGCCGCTTGATGTTCTGTTCTATTACGCTGAGCTTTGAACCAACCTGCATCTTTTCAGTATTGGCCTCGTAAACGGCGGTCCGCAGGTCTTTGCATAATTTCTCAAGATGAGCGCTTGCCTGGCTGTTTTTCTCAATCCGACCTTCAAGCTCCGCTATTTCAGAACTGACTTTGGCAATGGTTTCCTCCAGTTGCCGCAACCGGCTTTTACGTGATATCAAACCGGTTGCCCTGCCCAATGGCCCCAGTTTGATGACTCCATCGTTGCTTAACAATTCACCTTTCAAAGTGACAAACTGGTACCGGTCTTCCGCTTTTTCGGCCAGCTCAACCGCTTCCTTTAAGGAATCAACTACGAGCGTTTTACCAAGTAACTTCCAGGCTAATTGTGCATATTTGCTGTCGAACTTCACAAATTCAACAAGTCTGCCCCTTACACAGGAAAACTCCGACCAATCGTTGCTATCCACAAACGGCTCGATTTTATCAAGGCATAGAAAATCAACACGGCCGTCAAGTCTTTCGATGGTCTCGGTATCGGCTAACATCCTGTCTGTGCTGTTAATGACCAGAGCATCCGTCCGGCCCTCAAGAGCTGCTTCAACGGCATTTGCATATTCGATGTCGGTCGATATCATCTCGGCCAGCATTCCTTCAATATAATCATATCTGTCATTTTCAACCGAGCGACTTTGTAGAAGACTCTTAACTCCAGCTTTAAGTCCCTCGCAGCGTTTTTCCATATCCGTCAATATCGTCAGCTCGCTGTTTAGTGCGCTTCGGGTCTCTTTGCTGTGGGCCAGTCGCTTATTGTCCGCCGCAAGGGATTCGTTGATTTTTACGCCTTCATTGCGTTTGGCTTCCAGGCTGTCCTTCAGTTCGCACAGGACTTTCTCAATGTCACCTGAGCGGGCATCGTGTCGCGCTTTTTCAGTTAGCAGCTCCTCCAGTTCCGCTCTTGCAACCTGGGCCCGGCCGGCAAGGCGGTCTTTCTGGCTGGTTAAATTATTACGATAAACCGAAATGCTCTGGACTTCATTATGAAGTTGAGCTGTCCTTCTGACAATATCTATAATCCCGGATTTTTCATCTTCCAAATGCGCCTCCAGTGATGTACATTCGGCGTTAATCTGCTGGATAGCTCTCTGGACCTTTTCAACCTCCCGACTTTTCTCTTCGATCATCTTTTCGCAGTTTGCCAGCTCGTTTCTGTATTGGGCGAAGTTTTCCTCAAAGAGATTTTTCTGCTCCTGTAGTTTTTCAACTTTCGCCTCGGCGGAAGTCTTCCTTTGCTGCAGCTCTGAGACCCTGGCCCGCAGGAAATCAATCCTCTGAATCTGCTGCTCGATCTTACTCCGGACAGAGACAAGGCGATTGCCGGCATGATTCAACTTGTGCTCCGTTTCTATAACATCTTCGCCCAGCCTGCTTATCAGACTGTCTTGTTTGGCTACTTCCGCCGCCAGACGCTCCGACTGTTCCGACTCCTGCTCAAACGCAGCCTCTTTTTCCGTCAACTGCGTGCAATTCTTGTCATATTCAACCAGCGAGTAATTCACCTGGAGCTCTTTGAGTCTTTGAGTATATTGCAGATAATTTCTTGCTTTGCCTGCCTGCAGCTTGACACTTCGCAGTCTTTTCGCAACCTCGCCAAGAATATCCGCCAGTCGAAGCAGATTTTGTTCGGTGCGTTCCAGCTTTCGCAGCGCCTCTTTCTTGTGCGCTTTGTACTTACTGATACCGGCCGCTTCTTCAAATATAAATCTTCTGTCTGTCTTGGATGCACTGACTAAATGGTCAACTTGTCCCTGCTCAAGAATTGAATAGGCCCGGGTTCCTATGCCGGTGTCCATAAATAATTCCCGGACATCTTTCAATCGGCAGATTTTATTGTTGATTCGATATTCACTCTCGCCGCTTTTATATATCCTTCGTGTTATCTGCACCTCATCAGTTTCAATTGGAAGCTGTCGCGTCCCAACACCGTCAGGATTGGATAAAAACAGGCTGACCTCAGCAGCACCGAGAGGCTTTCTGCTGGTGCTGCCGCTAAATATCACATCTGCCATTTGCCCGCTTCGCAGGCTTTTGACACTCTGTTCCCCCAGTACCCACTTGACCGCATCTACGACATTGCTCTTGCCACAGCCATTGGGTCCCACGATAGCGGTTACAGGTGAATCGAAAACAAATTCTGTTGTGTCGGCGAAGCTCTTAAAGCCGTTGAGTACAATTTTTTCAAGTCTCATTTATTATCCTGTTGTTAACGTCCGGTAATTATTGACATAAAGTACAAGCAGTATTTTTCAGTAAATACGCTATATTGTTATCGGCCGAGGGTTTGTCATTTCTTGACATTTAAGCCGATTTTTGGCATAGGGCCGGCACGAAACTCTGCGTTAACAGCTCCTTTGTCGCACATCTGCTTCAAAAGGGCTATCATATCAGCATACGAAACACCCAAACCTCCGCGACCTTTTTCACTTTCGATCACCGGCTCTGTACAAAGTGTTCGGATAAAACCACCAAGCTCAAAAGAGCTTTTCATCTGTGCTACAACATTGGGACGTTTGGGATGTGTGCGGATTATCGAAATAGTTTCCTGGTCGAGAGGCGCATTTATTATTATTTCTCCATCTGGTGACTGAATAAAAATACCTCGGTTGCAATATATTGGTGCACCAAATAATACAATTCGCGGCTGACCACTGCGGGAAACATAAATAACCTTCTGTTCGGCTCGTACAATCTGTTCCAGATAAAAGCTGCGATCAATCGCTTCCCGAGCTATAGTAACATCATCCAATTTCCGCAATTGCTCGTATGCTGCTAAACGGATGTTAAAATCATCATCACGAAGCAAAATCCTCAAAATATAAGCAGCGTCATTCGGTCTGGCAGCCGCAGTGATCGATTCCATAGCCTCGATTCTATAAGCAGAACGCCTGTCCATAGCTATCTGCCTGAGCACCTGCAAACCTTCGTTGCTACCCAGATTTAACATACATCTGCCTGCCCGCAACCGCACATGCTCATCAGATGCATTCAGCAAAGCGGCCAGTTCGACAAGACTTTGATTGCCGATAGCCTCAAGGGCAATTTCACTTTCTTCCCTTTCCGGCGTCAGAGCAAGTTCTCCGACATGATGATTGATTCTTTTCTCGGTAATTCCCGGTGCCTCGGTAAGATACATTGCCCTGACTATTGAAATAAATCTTTTTTTATGATCTTTATACACGGCCGGCACTTTTATTTCGATCCGGCCGGGCAAAATCGCCCTTGCTATGTCACGACCAAAACGTTCGTTCAACTGATTGCGAATATTGTTGGTCAGTTCAAAATCAGGCTTCCCAAGAGCCAACCTAATGTTATATTCAGTAAGGCCTTTGCCGCCCGCAAGGATATAACCGGCCCTTTTATCGATACCGGAAGTGCTTATTTTGTCTGTAAAGACCGGTCCTTCAGCATCAGCCAAGATTCCAGTAGTGATGCCGAAGCTCCCTTTAATCTTAAGTTCAGTCTTATACAGCCACCCACCTTCCAGAGAAGTCGTTTGTGTGCCGGGCAACGCAGTGACTCTTACATCGAAATACTGGCTTTTAGCATCCTGTATGGGAATGACTCCCTCAACCAGAACTACCGCCGTATTGGAACTGTTGATGAGGCTCTCTGCCTTTGACATTGTCTCAGCAGGCAATTGTGCCATGATATATTGAATAAGATATGTTCTAATCTGTGGTGGGCACTCCAGCGAACCCGTCCCTCTCAATCCGCCTACCAGCCCATAACCTTCCACGGAAATCGATTCAGGATAAATGATCTTCCCCGATGATCCTATTGTCGTGCCTAAATCTTCTGCAGGTTTTCCCCTGGCTGACGAAGTACAGCCTGATATATAACACATTATCTGTACAACTGTGATAACACAAATAGTTTTTCGTATGATAATACCCATCCCGCTTGATACCTCAAAAAAAGCCAAGTTTTCAGATTTGTATTCTCTGTAGATATTATGCATTGCAACTGCCTCTGTCAAGCTCAATTTGCACCACTATCAGGCTGTCCGGCAAACATCGTATCCCATCCGGGAAAAACACGGTTTATGACCAATAATTGTTATTAGAAATATACAATACCTCCGGATGTTTCTCTTGACATTAAGACTGCTGATTTGGTATATATATATATTAGAATTTATACGCTTGTCTGAGCATATACCAGTGGATTTTAATGCTCCCACATGGTGGATCGTAAATGTAGGATAGGAGGAGACGTCACTCTATTAACAACTCTTTTTTATTATTGTCTACTGTATCGAATACAATAATTTTTATCGGTCGTTCTTTTTGGTAAATATCAGCGATGAAGTAGCCTTTCATAATAAAAATATATCTAATTATGGAGACCGTTTACTATGTACAAGAAATTATTTATTTTAGCTTTTGCGTTTTCTCTTTTCCTGACGACATCAGTCCAGGCTGCCAATATCATCTGGATTACACAATCCGTAGATCTTGATGAAAATGGAATCCAGGACGATCAGGAATGGATAGACTGGCTTGTAGCTCAAGGATACACCGTTGATGTCCAGTTTGGCCACTGGACAGAATTAGACGCCGGCAAAATACAAGCTCTCAACGCGGCTGACTTAGTGATTATCAGCCGGACTATAGCCAGTGGTGATTATAACGAAGATGACGAACCAACCCAATGGAATTCTATCACAGCTCCAATGATACAATTAAGTGCATGGTTGATTAGAAACAGCCGGTGGTTGTGGTTTGATTCTTCCGATGTCCAGAGATCCCTTATTTCTACATTAGAAGTCCTGGTCTCGGACCATCCGATATTTACCAGAGTGACATTAAATACCAACAACCAGGTTGAAATCATGATTCCGGACATTTATGGTGAAGGTTATCGTGGGAACTGTTTCATCAACACCCTTAATGTAGGCAACGGCACACTGATAGGCCAAACAGCAGGTGCAGACATGACCTAGATTGCCGAATGGGAGGCCGGAGTTGAATTCTATACAGGGTCAGGACAAACTACCGGCGGTCATCGATTACTTTTTTCCGCCGGCACTCAAGATGATACGGGAATTCCACAAGGAGGGTGGAACCTTAATGACGTAGGTGAACAGATATTTCTTAATGCTATCCGTTATATGCTTGGCGAGAGCATTGTGCCGGGACGCGCAACTAATCCAAAACCGTCTAATGGATCGGTTGATATACTCCACGATGTAGTCCTGAGTTGGACACCCGGAACGTATACAGATAAACATAATGTGTATCTCGGCACTAATTTCGATGATGTGAATAATGCCGGTCCAGATAGTCCGTTATTGGTCAGTCCCGCTCAGGATGCGAACATTTATAATATCGGCCGCCTGGAATTTGACAAGACCTACTACTGGCGTGTGGATGAGGTCAATGCACCCCCGGATACAACAACATTCAAAGGCATGATCTGGAGTTTCACGGTCGAACCTTTTGCGGTTCCAATCCCCGGCGAAAATATAATAGCCACAGCTTCCAGCCATTCAGAAGGTCAGGGCCCTGAAAAAACTATTGACGGCTCAGGACTGGATGCTAATGACTTTCATTCATATGTAACCGCAAATATGTGGCTCACCGCTCTGGGCGAAGCCGGTCCAGCCTGGATACAGTATGAATTTGATAAATCCTATAAACTGCATGAGATGCTGGTATGGAATTATAATGGGCAGTCTTCTCTGACCAAGCTTGGCTTAAAGGATGTCACCATCGATTATTCAACCGATAAAATTACATGGGTGCAGGCCGATAATGTCCCTGAATTTGCACAGGCAACCGGTAAGGTTGATTATCTTTACAATACAATCATTGACTTTAACGAAGCACCGACAAAATATGTCAGGATTAACGTTAACAACAACTGGTTCGGCGGTACCTATAAACAGTACGGTCTTAGCGAAGTACGCTTTATAACTATACCTGTCTCTGCAAGGAATCCGAGCCTTGATACCGAAGCAATTGATGTTGCTCTGGATACTACCCTCACCTGGAGAGCAGGTAGGGAGGTGGCTGAGCACAATGTGTATTTAAGCACCGACCGGCAGGCCGTAATTAACGGCACCGAACCTGATTTTATCGTATCACAGCCCAGTCATGGGCCATTATCCCTCGATTTGGGAAATACTTATTACTGGCGGATAGATGAAGTCAATAATACTGAGACTCCTACAATATGGACAAGTAATATCTGGAGCTTCACTACGCAGGAGTATCTTGTTGTTGATGATTTCGAGTCTTACAATGACATAGAGGCCGGACAAGAGGGCAGCAATCTGGTATATGAGACATGGTCAGACGGAGGATACGGTGAAACTAATGACCCGACAAACGGCTCAACCATAGGTTATGTTGAATTGTACCAGCCTACTATGGAGACTGAGATCGTCCATGGTGGAAATCAATCGGTGCCGGTTACGTACGACAACAGTGTTGCTGATTTGTCAGAGGTTACAGCGAACACGGTTAAACTGGCGATCGGCCGGGACTGGACCTTAGGTTCCGCCAAAGCCTTGTCACTGTGGTTCTATGGTGATCCGAATAATGCAATCACTGAACGAATGTATGTGAAACTCAACGACGTCAAGGTAGCATATGACGGTGACCCCGCCGACATAGCCGAACCACAGTGGAAGCAGTGGGACATCGACCTTGCGTCTTTCGGTATTAGTTTGAATAATGTCACGGAGTTTAGTCTCGGCTTTGAGAAGACCGCCGCATTCGGCGGCTCAGGGACTTTATTCATCGACGATATTCGGTTGTATGGTGCCAGATGCATTCCTTCGCTTCTAAAACAAGCAGGTGACTTGAACAACGATTGTGTAGTGGATTATTCAGACCTCGTGCTGATAGCAGAGGATTGGCTAATGAATCCTGTTCCTGAAAACGTCTGGAACGAAGTCTTTTCCAACCAGGATATTGGTGCAACGACAGCTACCGGCAGCTTCAGCTACGACGGCAATATTTATACTATCCAGGCCGATGGTGAAGACATCTGGAGTACGACTGATGCCTTCCATTATGCATACCGGCAAATAAGCGGCGATTGTCAGATGACTATACGTGTAACCAACCAGGAGCCGGCACCGGAATCGGAAGGATGGTCCAAGGCCGGAATAATGATCCGCCAGTCACTGGAGCCGGGTTCGCCAAATGTATATAACGCTATAACAGATACAAGCGTGAGCGGTGCGACCTTTCAGTGGCGTACTCAGGCAGATGGCGACTCAACTTCACAACGTCTTTTAGAAGATGATTTCACAATCACAGAGCCTGCTTGTATTCGTTTGGTCAGGCAAGGGGATACGTTTACCGGTTATATCTTTCTGGATGGTATATGGCGACAGCAGGGTCAGACTACAGTATCGATGACCGATCCGGTTTATATCGGTCTGGCGGTGACTTCGCATTCTGATGGCGAATTGGCCACGGTAACATTTGACCGGATGTGTACATTCTCCGCTGCCGAATTGCATCAGGATGATGTCATTGACTTTAAGGACTTTGCTGTTTTTGCAGATACGTGGCTTGGTGAATTGCTGTGGCCGGACTGGTAACCGGTATTGAGACGAGGCCAAAGAATATATAATTGCCACGGCCTGTTATTCGAGAATCTGGGAACGGCAAATTATAACGCTGAAGATTTACATCTATTAAGGGCCTGTATCATTCATTTGATACAAGCTTTTTTCTATCGACAGACCGTTGCGGACCAAAATACTTTCATTCGCCAATCACCTGACAAATGACCGTTCTCGTTCTTGGTCTCGTATCAAAATCAACCAGGATGATTTGCTGCCACGTCCCAAGTGTCAACCTGGCACCAACTACAGGCACACTTAAAGATGGCCCCAACAGCGAAGCCCTGACGTGGGCGTGCCCGTTATCATCATGCCAGGTCTCTTCGTGCTCATACCGGGCATTTTCCGGTGCGATTTTCTCGAACGCCGCCGCGATATCGTAATTGACCAGACCCGGCTCATATTCGGTCGTCGTAATTCCCGCCGTCGAACCGATGTTAAAAAGTGTCACGGACCCATCCTTTATGCCTGAACCGGCAACAGCCTCGATAACCTGTTCGGTAATATTAACCACATCACAGTCACCTTTTGTCTTAATCCTGATTTCCTGCATTTTAACCATCGGCGATACACCTCGTTATAAGTCCTACAGTACATTGTTCATGGCGAGCAAAATAACAGATATAATCCTATTTTTCAAGCCTAACACTTTCCGGCAACGAACTGTCTCTTTAACTCCTTCGGAATTTTTCCTTGCATTGGTCGAAATTGCGGCCATAATACCTTCAGTCGAATCACTATATGAACGAAGGAGTGGCTTCATGGCGCAGGAAGAACAGATACTGGTTATTGAAACAAAAATTCTCGAACAGCTTGGCTTGTTCCAGGGATTGGCATTCGATGTGGATCGCTATCTGCGCGAGATTTTCGTCCAGGGCGTCCCCCGTTTTATGCCGAGATCACAGGCCGAACAAGATCCTTCCCATAAACAGCTAATCGCCTATGTCATCATGGCTTACCGGGGCAAGTACTTTAGCTATGTCAGAGGCAGGCGGGCCGGAGAGACAAGGCTTGTAGGAAACCGCTCTATCGGTATCGGGGGCCATATCAATCCGATTGATGCTGATAATAGTTCTTTATTTGCTTACTTATATGATAATTATCTTACTGCCGTTCTGCGCGAAGTCGCCGAGGAAGTCTCCGTAGAAACGAACTATACTGATAGTGTCGTTGCTCTGCTCAACGACGATTCCAACGATGTCGGAAGCGTGCACCTCGGAATCGTACACTACTGGAATCTTGATGCCCCAAACATTGATAAGCGGGAGCAGATGATTACTCAGATGACTTTTATGACGCCGGAGGAATTGCAGCAGGTCCGTGACACCTTAGAGACATGGTCGCAGAAATGTCTCGACGGCCTCGCTCAGATGGAAAAACTCGCAGAATCAGAGCCCAAGCCGGACATTTCGCTTAATAAGTAATGGGACATGAGAATCCCGGCGTGCCGCGCCCCCCTTGCTCTACAAACCAACTGTCCAACTAATTAGTTAATTGAGGGCCCTTCCTTAACTGATAGCCCTTCTGCATGAATTTGAGGTCTATACTGTCAGGATGGCTCGGACTCCAACCTCCTCCATTAACATAAACATTGTACATTTCGATTGTACGTTCATCCAGCCATCTGTGCATTTCTGCCCTACCATCGGCCCAGCCGAGCGTGCTTCTTTCATCGTGCCAGACTGTCAACGGATCGCACCATTGATCTCCCGTAGTATATATAATCCAGGAGCCCATATTCCATGTTCTGGGATCGGCTTCTTCCACAAATACATATTTTGTACTGGGATTTTCTATTTCAGAGTACTTTCTGACAGCCCTTTCGGTATAGTTATCACGTTCTTCCCCATTCATTCCACCGGCAATGGAAAAACTGCGGAAGGTCGCTTTATTCGTTCTTTTTCTGTCATCTGCCGGACAGCGATATGTATCGACATCCTTAGTATAAGGATATAAATAGCCACGCCCTATGCCTCTCTGTTCGTCCTCAAGGCTTGGATCTGGATCGCCTGTGTACATACCGGCTACATCCTGGGGCGGCTCGACCCAATACGGCTGTCGAGACTCATTGTGATTGAAATTTCGATCCCTGGGCACATTGCCATTAACTAACCAGCCATCATTTTCATCCTGGTACATGAACCATGCCATTGCAAGAGACCTTACATTGTTAAGGCAGTGGATGCGTTTGGCGTGTTCTCTGACTTTATTTAAGGCAGGCATCAGGATTCCCATCAGCAAGGCTATGATTGCGATAACGACCAGCAATTCAATGAGTGTAAAACCAGCTTTTTTCATCGTAATCTTTGCCTTTTCTATAACAAACAACAAAGGATTCTCGTAAGAAAACAAAGCTACCGAATGATGCCCCTTATGAATTTATTACCGAAGCAATAAGATGTCTAAAAACAATGTTTCGCCTGTTAAATCTGCTTTATCTACTATTCTGAACAGCTTATTTTACAAACTAAATCATACAAGAATTTGGGGTGTTTGTCAACTACCAAAATTCCAGATTGAAACAATGTGATGAATTCTCAATAAATCAATATGCAAACAGGTACTCGCACCTTGCGTGAAGCATAGATTTTTTATACATAGAAATGTCATTAATAATGATATAATAGTCTTGTCAAATAATCATAAAAATAAGGTAAAATCCATGAAACGAAACATTCTTATTTTTTTACTCATGACCAACGCAGTTTGGAGCACCGAAATTCCCTTCAAACGCGGCGTCAACCTTACAAACTGGCTCCAAACCTCAAGCGTGCGACAAATTCAGTTCACGAAATTCACGAAGCAGGATTTGCTCGACATTAAAAGTTTAGGCTGCGATGTTATTCGATTACCCATCAACCTGCACTTTATGACCAACGGCGAGCCGGACTATACAATCGATCCTTTATTCTATTACTTTTTGGATCAAATTACCGACTGGGCCGAAGAGCTGGAGCTGCACTTGATTCTCGACAATCACACATTTGATCCGGCGGCGGATACGGATCCGAATATTGGCGATGTGCTGGTCCCTGTCTGGACGCAAATGGCCGAGCATTACAAAGAACGCTCGAACTACCTGTATTACGAAGTACTGAACGAGCCACACGGCATTTCGGATACAATTTGGAACCGGATCCAGCAACAAGTCATCGATGCGATTCGTGCAGTCGACCCGAAGCACACAATTATTGTCGGCCCGGCGGGATGGAACAGCTATTACAATCTGAAAAATATGCCGGTGTACGAGGATGAGAACCTGATTTATACGTTCCACTTTTATGATCCGTTCCTGTTTACACATCAGGGCGCGAGCTGGACAAGTCCATCAATGGTGCCTCTTTCCGGCGTGCCGTTTCCGTACGATGCCAATAGCATGCCCGATTGTCCGGCGGAGTTGGAAGGCACCTGGATCCAGGGCAATCTTGCAACCTATCAAGATCAGGGGAATGTGGAATATGTTAAAAGCTTAATTGATCTTGCCGTTGATTTTCAGACACAACGTAATGTCCCTCTATTCTGTGGAGAATTTGGCGTCTATATACCCAATAGCAATAACGAAGACCGCATCTATTGGTATGATATTGTTCGAAGCTATCTCGAAGAAAAAGAAATCGCATGGACGATTTGGGATTATAAGGGCGGCTTCGGTCCTTTCGAAAAAGGAACCGGCGAATTGTTCGACTACGATTTAAATATTCCAATGGTCGAATCGCTTGGATTGACGGTCCCGCCACAGGAAGAATTTGTCCCTGTTCCGGATGTCAACGGATTCGATATCTATCTGGATTATATTGCACCGAATGTTCTTGAATCCAGTTGGTTCGATGAAGGACTTCTGGGTTATTACTGCCCGGATAATCCGGCATCCGGGGATTTCTGCATTCACTGGACCGGTGTGAATCGATATAGCCCAATTTCGCTGCGTTTTTCGCCGGTTAAGGACCTCTCAATTCTGGTCAATAATAATTATGCAATTGATTTTTGGATTCGCTGTGCCGAACATAATGCAGGAATTGACATTCGATTTGTCGATACGAAAACCGATGATCCCGATGACCATCCCTAGCGGATGCGGTATCAAATTGATCAGAATGTCGCCGGATGGAACGGCCAATGGAGGCATGTGCAGATTCCCCTTGATGAATTTTCCGAACACGGCTCCTGGGATGGCAGTTGGTTCAATCCGGCCGGTCTGTTCGACTGGACCGCCATCGACCGTTTCGAAATTGTCCCGGAGTACGGCGACCTGGACGGAATCCATTTTTATTTTGATAATATCCACATCGTCGATCCTAATGCCGCAGATGTTCAAACTGAATAAGGCATACCATAAACACTAATTCTCAAATTTCCTAATCCGCTAACTTATCCACGATTAGTGAATAGTATTTGGTCGATGGTATTTGGACCGGTAGGTTGTGTACGGCTCGACTGAGTTCGCCGAAGCCGACACAAAGCCGTCGTCAGACTTGTCCTGAGTTTGGTCGAAGGATGCGATTCACTATTCAAAATTAGCGAAATTCTCTTGCCTTTAATCATAATTCCAACCATAATTATAATTTCAAGAGCGGAAGAAATCCTTGAACTTTGTCTTTTGTATCTGGTATCCTACCACTGAGCTTAGGAAGACTTAATCAAACTACAGCAGCTAAAATTGATTAATCAAAGGAGCACCGAGTATGAGATTAGTGATATGTCACTGCATCATTTTGTTTGTCTCTGCAGCAAATCTTTTTGCCCAAAATTGGGTAGCTGATTTAGGAAACGGTCATTATAAAAATCCTGTTTTATTTGCGGATTATTCCGATCCCGATGTCATCCGTCTCGATGATGATTTTTATATGGTCGCCTCCAGTTTCAACTGCATGCCCGGGATTCCCATACTGCACTCCAAAGATCTGGTGAACTGGAAAATCATCGGGCATGTTTACGAAAAGCTGCCGTTTGAAAAATATGATAAACCGGTTCACGGACACGGTTCATGGGCGCCGTCGATTCGCTATCACAATGGCTTGTTTTATGTCTATTTTTGCACGCCGCATGAAGGCCTGTTTATGGCAAGGGCGAAAGACCCTGCCGGTACCTGGGAGCTGCATCATGTCGTCGATGTCGAATTGTGGGAAGATCCCTGTCCAATTTGGGATGACAATGGTAATGCATATCTGGTCAGGAGCAAATTGCGCGCGGACATTCTTTATCTGCATCGGATGAGCACAGACGGCAAGAAAATCCTGGATAATGGGATTGTCATATTCCATGATGTGGAAAAACAACCTACCATCGAAGGCCCAAAATTTTTGAAAAAAGACGGCCATTATTATATTCTTGCTCCTGCCGGTGGTGTCCCAACAGGATGGCAGACCGTTCTGCAGTCGAAGGATATTTACGGTCCATACGAGGACAAAATCGTCCTTCATAAGGGTGACACCGATATTAACGGCCCGCATCAGGGCGGCCTTGTCGAATTAAAATCCGGCCAGTGGTGGTTTCTGCATTTTCAGGATAGAGGCCCGTACGGACGCATCGTTCATTTACAGCCGGTCCAGTGGAAAGACGGCTGGCCTTTGATGGGTGTTGACATCAACAATGACGGCATCGGAGAGCCCGTCCTGGAATGGGAAAAACCGGATGTCGGCCAATCCTTCTCCGTTTCGATTCCCCAAACGACGGATGAATTTGATACGAAAAAGTTAGGTTTACAATGGCAGTGGCATGCCAATCCTTGCAAAGATTGGTTCTCTTTGACGGAGAAGACCGGCCATATGCGACTTTATGCCGTAAAGAACCTCACTCAGAATGGTAATTTAAGATTTGTACCGAATTTGCTGCTTCAAAAATTTCCCACCCCTTCCTTTACAGTGACAACCAAAATCAACTTTAATCCTGACCAAACCGGCGAAAAAAGTGGACTTCTCGTTATGGGACAAGAATGGGCATTCCTGGCATTAACCAAAATGAAAGATGGCCTGCAACTCGGGATGTTTACCGGCACGTATTTTCAGGGTTACGACAAAACACAACAAATCGATTCGGCGGATTTAAACCAGGACACCTGTTATTTGAAAGTTCATGTGGACAATCAGGCGGTATGTACGTTTTCCTATAGTCTTACCGGCGACGATTATCAAACCATCGGCAAAAAATTCACTGCAACAAAAGGAACTTGGATAGGCGCCAAAGTTGGTTTATTTAATATCAATCCCAATATCACGGACAGTAAAGGATATGCCGATTTTGATTGGTTCAGATTTGAATAAGATTCCTTATTTTCCAAAGCCATCAATGCAGATATTCTAACCAGCTCTAATTTCGTATTTCGTGAATTGTATCTGGCATTTCGTATGTAGTATATTGTCACGAGATACAAGCATCAAGAGATGAGTATCAAGCATCCGATCAGCTAATTTCCTAAACCCTATACCCTAAACGTTAAAAAATTGTCTTTATACTTCTTGCCTTTTTTATTATTAAGCATATATGCAAAAGAAAAATCCAGGTGATATAAAACATATTCTTTTCAAAGTGACCAGCGTTATTTTAATGCTGATAGGATTTATCGCCGGCTTAATACTTTCCATATTCCCTTTGCTGCCGTTATTCAGAACTCTTGGGCGTGAGCCAAATAAGCTGGTTGTAATCTTTATTGTTCTACCTGTAATGGTCCTTATCGGTGCTATTTTCTGTTATGTGGGAATCTTTGTGGCTATGCTCCTATGGAAGCCGTTTCTAAGTCCTCAAGAGGCAAAGAAGTTCGTCTTTGAACCTCGCACACCGGACCATGAAATACCAAAAGTGATCAATCTGTTCTTTGTCAAACCTTATTATAAAACGGCAAAATTGATTTATCCTAATGCAGAAAAAGATAAGCAATAAAAAACTAAAAGGATTCTATTTATGGACCTGAATGTAAAAACAGTTGGTTCAGCATTATGCTGTTATTTCTTGATGTTTCTTCAGACGGCCTTTTGCGAAGTCAGGCTTCCACGCATGGTAAGCGACGGCATGGTGCTGCAAAGAGGTGACGGTGTAAATATCTGGGGTTGGGCTGATGCAGGCCAGGAGCTAACAATAAACTTTAACGGCAAGACATACGATACCATAGCCGGCACAGATGGTAAATGGGCGTTAATGATTTCTGCATTAAAAGCGGGCGGCCCATACACTATGGAAATTAATGCTGATAATCACATAACTCTGAAAAATATCATGATTGGTGATGTATGGGTATGTTCTGGCCAGTCGAACATGGAACTTCCGATGGAAAGAGTAAAAGACCGCTATGCGGATGTAATTGCTCAATCAGACAACCCGGCTATAAGGCAGTTTATCGTTCCGCACAGATATGATTTCAGAACCCCGCAGGAAGATTTACAGTCAGGTCACTGGGAACCGGCAAATCCCAAGAGCGTTCTTGGTTTTACAGCGACAGGTTGTTTTTTCGCGAAAGAATTATTTGAAAAATACCATGTAACCATAGGTTTAATTAATGCAAGTGTGGGCGGCTCTCCCGCACAGGCATGGTTGAGCGAGGATGCCTTAAAGGAATTTCCTCACTATCTGGAAACTGCCAAAAAATTTAAGGACAGCGCTTACCTAAATCAAATCGCCGACAAAGATAAAGCCGTTAGCGATGCGTGGTATGACCTTTTGCAGCAAAAGGATAAAGGTTTGGCGGACGGTCAAAAGCCGTGGTTTGATACTACTTACGATGCTTCGGATTGGGCAACCATGAATGTGCCCGGCTACTGGGCCGACGAAGGATTAGGGCATGTGAACGGCGTCGTCTGGTTCAGGAAAGAAATCGATATCCCGGCTTCTATGGCAGGCAAATCGGCCAGGCTGTTACTGGGCAGGATTGTCGATAGTGATTCAACTTATGTTAACGGCACATTTATCGGGACAGTTTCGTACAAGTATCCGCCGAGAAAATATGATGTCCCTGAAGGCCTGCTCAAGGCGGGTAAAAATATAATTGTAATTAGGATTGTCAATAATATCGGCCGGGGCGGTTTCATTCTGGATAAGCCCTACCAGCTCTCAGCCGCAGGCCAGACAATCGACTTAAAGGGCCGGTGGCAATACAAATTAGGCGCAACGATGGAACCGTTACCGCCTAAAACCTTTATTGAGTGGCAGCCCATAGGCTTATATAACGCAATGATTGCCCCGCTCTTAAATTACAAAATTAAGGGAGTGATTTGGTATCAGGGTGAATCCAACACAGATAAACCGCTTGAATATCAAAAACTTTTCCCTGCCGTAATAGCTGACTGGAGAAAAAAATGGAATCAGGAGGATTTCCCCTTCCTGTATGTACAACTGGCCAATTTTATGGAGGTTAAAGATCAGCCTTCTGAAAGCAACTGGGCTGAACTGAGGGAAGCACAGCTTAAAACGCTCGCTGTTCCCAATACAGCAATGGCTGTTACTATCGATATCGGTGAATGGAATGACGTACATCCTTTAAATAAGAAGGATGTAGGCAGGCGGCTTGCACTTGCGGCTCAAAAAGTTGCTTATGGTGAAAAAGAAGTAGTTCATTCAGGTCCAATATATCAGTCTATGAAAACTGAAGGAAACAAAATCATTATCACATTTACAAACACCGGCGGCGGATTAATCGCCAAAGGAAGCGGCCAGCTAAGGCATTTTGCCATTGCCGGTGAAGACAAAAATTTTGTCTGGGCAAAGGCAAAAATAAATGGTAATAAAATTATCGTCTGGAACGACCAGGTGACCAATCCTGTAGCTGTGCGGTATGCCTGGGCCGATAATCCTGAAGGTACAAATTTATATAATGAGGAAGGTTTGCCCGCATCGCCTTTTAGAACTGATCAATAATATTTACAGAAGCACTTGTATAAGAAACCTTTGACTTTTTTTGCCAACCACAAGACACCAGCCACAAACAATAGAAAAACTCCCCGCCTTCGCCGTTCTTTCGTCTTTCCAACCTATTATTTCTATGCGGTGCGATCGTCCCCAAGACAAGGTTCTTTTCCTGGGACTTGCTTTCTGTCGATTTGAGGTCAAGCCCTGACTTCATTTGGTGAGGGTAGTGGCGAGACGCTCGAAGGTATGAATCCCGGAACCGATGTTTTCCACATAAGCATAATTTCCTTCTTCGGTACCAGTGACATCCACGCCATCAACTTTTATCGCGGCTCCCGCTGTTCCACATTTGGGAACGTAAACTTTGGCTGTAATATTATCCGGAGTGGTCAAAGTCATAAAAAACCGCGTGCCGTTTCGATTCCATTCGACCGTAATATCACCACGGTCTGTGGGTAAGGTTCCGCCGGCACTTTTTAGCTTTTGGTTGAACTCCAGCGGTTTGACCTGGATTTGCTCATGTTGTGGTTTCAGGGGCCGAATCCCCAGAATGTACTTTTGAATGCCCAATAAACCTGCGGCTCCCCAGGGGTGTGACATACTTTGGCCGGTCGTGTGGGCATTCCAGGATTCCCACGTGGCCGTCCCGCCCAAAGAAATGGTTTGAGCCCAGCCGTCCCAGTCTGGATTGGTGTATAATTCGATCAAATGGGGTCCCTGGTCGGCCTGGCCGATGGCTTCGGGCAACCATCGTACAGTCACCATCCCGACACTCATTTGCCGTTCTTTGATTGCGGCAATGACGGCTTCGATATTGGCTTCTGGAACAATCCCCATCGCCATAGGGAACATATTGGCATGCTGGGAAACATGTGAACTCTGGGATTGATCGGAATAGAGGCCGTCAATATAAACACCCTGGACATTGAGTAATCGTGAGTTGATTGCGGTGTTCATGTCCTGGGCCTTGGTTTGATAGATATCCCAATCGGTGGTATGTCCGAGTACATCTGCAATTTTCGAGATGATATCAAAATCGATATAAGCATAGGCATTAATCACGGTTCGAGATTCAGCAGACATGTCATAGCCATATCTCATTTGAGCCGGCCAGTCGATAATTCCATATTGATAGGCGCCGCCTCCGCCCGCCAGATTGTGAATCAGTCCGGTCGTTTCATTTTTGTAGGCATCCACATAATCGGCGATCTTTTTCAGCTTGTTGTAATTGACCCTTAAAAATTCGGTATTCCCGCTTTGCATGTAATAATCCCAGACCCAAACAAGATAGGACTGGGTGTAGTCGGGAATATCTCGCGCTCCGTCCGCGTTTGGATAAACCGCATTCAACCTGCCGTCCGGCCAGTATTGGTCCTGGGAGTCGAGGAATTCAAGGAGAATGCGTAAGTTCATGGCTCTGTCACCCATGGTGCTCATCGCAGCAACGCCCTGGGACCAGGCATCGCCCAGGAATCCACCTTTTTCTCGCGTTGGGGTGTCCACAAATTCCTCCTGGGCTCCTACGATCAGGGAATGCTTCATGAGGTCCCAGACCTGGTTCAGCATGGAGTCGGAAGAGCTGAAACTGGAACGAGTAGTGTCCAACTCGTAATGCCTGCAAATGAATTTGACGTTTGAGGTGGTTAAAACGATAGGTGAGTTGTCAACCTGGAAATAGCGCATTCCCAGATAGACCATAGGCTCAAAAACAGCCGTGCCTCCGTCAAGAATGAAATAATAACTCATATTGGTATTTTGATTTGTGCTGGTAGAAACTGTGCCGTCGGCATTCAGCGTATAGCCACCCCGCATGTTCACGGTAGTTCCAGCCGTACCCCCGGAAAAGGTAATTCTGGGCACACCGGGATAAACTTTTCCCAAATCTATAACATATTTTCCTCCGCCAAGGTCGGTGACAGAAACCGGGGTGATTTCTTCTTCAATGAGCCGCGTCAGATCAGGTTGGAGGTTTTCCGCCCAGGGGGAGGCGGTGCGAATCATGATTTCCATTGCGGCCGACCAGGAAGTATCATTGTAATCGAGCGTATTCCAATCAGGGATGATTTTGCCGGCATTGATTTTATCTACATATCCAACCCCTTCCCCATTCCTTTGGCGTTGCCCGGTGACCCAGGCCTGAGCCTGTTTTTGTTTCCAGGTGCTATCGGTCCCGATAGTGGTAGAGGTCGAATCGGCATATTCGATTACGGCCTTCAAAAGAAATCCCCGGCTGCCGGTGGCCCTTCCCTGGCCTCCTCCGAACCAGTGTGTCAGGCAGGCAAAGGCATTTTCCGCGTTGGCAGTTAAGGCAGAGCTAATATCGTAAGCATTATAATAATGGTATTGAGGGTAATGGTAGGCAAGACCTTTACCGATAAGGCTCCCGTTGATATACAGTTCATAATTATGACCGGCAGTGACATACACAATGGCTCGCTTAATGGCTTTGTCAGGTAGAGTTACTTTTTTGCGATAGTAGGTGTAGTCATCGGCCACATTGGTATCTCGTTTGATCCACTTGGCTCCGGACCAGTCACTGCTGTTGAGCAATCCCGTGTCAAAGATGGCCGTAGCCGAGTAGGGGCCGGCACTACCATCTTTGTCCCAGGTGCGTACTTTCCAGTAATAGCGTGTGGCTGAAGAAAGCGGATTGCCATCATAATCAATATAGTTTTGCTTTCCGGAACTTATCTGGCCGCTGTCCCACATATCTCCATTATCTGCATCGAGACTGCCTTCACTGGAGGCGACCAGGATTTGATAGGCCGTTTGGATTTCGTTGTCATCAGGGTCGTTCACATACCAGCCGAAATACGGCTTGCCATCAGTCCCGACGGGATTGGCTTTGTCACAACTCCTCAAATTGTCCGGTGCGCTGGGCGAAACGGCGTACAAACACAACGGCTGAATGAAAAATAATAACAGGAAGAATAAAATAAATCTCACATTCATATTCGAAGCAATAGTTGTTTTCATGGTCACTCCTTGTTTTGTTAATGAGACGGATGCAAGCTTTTTTAGTTACTCTTTTAAGTTGATATTATATCGAAACGATCCGTTTTCGGCAATGATTGAATCTTTATCGTACTTGTAATCCAAAATGTCCTCGTAAATCGTGTATCGTAGTTCCCATGTATTATACCCTATATCATACAGTTTAGGGTATACGATACATGGTTCGTGTGTAGTATGTCGTATTTGGTTTTTAGTTCATAGTTCGTGGAAATAGAGCTTTAAATACTAACAACAAAAAAAGTTGGGCTGTAAGTAATATGCTTACAGCCCTTTTGCATATACAGTACTGTGAGGTTTATGGCATAATCGCTTTGTCATAGATGCGTACATCGTCAATCAGGCCGGACCAGAAATTGTCGGCCTCAAGAGCCTTTCCAGCGCCGATATATAGCCCTCCTGTAGAGCCTTTCAAAGTGCCATGCATATCTGTGGCCACTTCCACATTATCGACATATAATATTCGATTTGAGCCATCCCAAACTAAGCCCACCCGATGCCAATCGTCATCTGCTATCTCAGTCTGCGATACTAAAGCCTGATCTCTCCGATCGGTGCCCTTAAGGTTGGTCATTAAATTACCTGCTGCGGGGTCCGCCAAAAGCCAATTTGCACCGCCTGTTTGCGATAAAACGACTTGTCCTGGAGCGCCGCCTTTAACCCAGGCAAAGACGCTGAATGGAATAGGCTGATACCCTAAGACAGAAGGCGTGCCAATATAATCATCGATACCATCGAACTGTAGTGCCCCGTTGACCATCCCGCTTTCAGGCTGCCAAGTTGGCTCACCAAACACAACGGCATCGTTTGTTGCAGCACTATCATAAGCAACATCACCTTCCATCTCATCGAGCTTCCAGTATGCAATCAATTCAACCGGCAGGATTTCCTGTCCCCAGTAGCTCATCAGGACCTCCAAATCCTGGACATCTACTACGTCGTCGCCAAAAGGCGGCGGTGCAATGTCAACCGACGGCTCATCCTGGCCCCAGTACTCGATGAGTATTAGGAGATCCTCGATGTCCACGATTTCGTCACCATTCAAGTCAGGTGATGGGACGCCGAGTCCGGTGTCATATTCTTCCATCGTAGAAAGAAACGTAGGCTGAGGGACTGCATATGCTCCACCAATCGCATATATCTTATCTCCGATCGAACCTACAAAGGCTCCGTTTCGTTTTTGCTGCATTGGAGATTTTGTGGCCCATGTATCCGTAATGGGATCATAAACTTCATTAGCTGTACAGGCATCACTACCTGACCAACCACCAATTGCATAGATTCTTCCATCCACAACACAAGTGCCCAAACCCCAGCGTTCCGTCGGCATGTCTGATTTGCGAGTCCAAGTATCCGTTGACGGATCATAGACCTCGACATGTTTATAAGAAAACACCCGCCAGTCCTCTGTAGTTCCTCCAATGGCATAGATCTTTTCATCCACGACACAGGCAGATAAGGTACCTCGAGCCGTCGGCATATCGGCTTTCTGCGTCCACGATTCCGTAATAGGGTCATAGGCCATTACAGTTGGAACTGGTGCACTCGAGTTACTGAGCATCCCACCTATGAGATAAATTGTGTCGTTTACCACAGCGATTCCGCAAAATGCATTTTCATAGGGCATAACTGCCTTTTCAGTCCAAGTATCGGTTTGCGGGTCATATACATAAACGTTCTTCTTGGCCGTAGAATACGTATCGGGGCTGACTCCTCCAAATACATAAAATTTGCCATCAAAAGTGCAGGTTGCATGAGCACAACGCGCCGATGGCATATCAGCCATCCTGGTCCATGTGTCATTAGTCGGATCATACATCTCGACAGCCGACGTTACGGAAAAAGTACTCGGGGCTCCACCGATAACGTAGATTTTTCCATCTACGACGCCTCCACCAAAAAATGATCTTATTGTGGGCATATCGGCTTTGTAAGTCCATGTGTCCTCTGCTGCCAGACTCATGGAAGCCAGGCCCAATGACAAAACCAATACGAGTGAAATTGTCTTTTTCATCTTACTATCCTTTCAAAGTTTGCACCTGCTCAAACAGGGAACGGTTAATATTTTTGCGCCATACACATTGTGAAGCGTGTTTCAGAACAACGATTTTTTCCGAAGAACCGGCTCTTTGAACTCGTTGGTTCTACTCTTAAAAACGGGAAATAGACGAGAACATGCCGATTTGCTTGAAGTTTTTTTCGAAAATTAGTATAATCTATATAATATCTTTCAACTGTGGAGGTTAGCAAAGCTTGATGTGCAATTTCGACCAAAAGACGCAGGAATTGGTTATTCTGGCCAAAGAAGGCGATGACTCTGCTTTAGAGCAGTTGTGCAGGGTTTACGGCGAGCGGGTACGGCGAATAATTCGGCTTCGCATGGGCAAGGAGATTCGCCCCAGGCTGGACTCGATGGATTTAGTCCAGGATGCCCTTCTTTCGGCTTTGGGGGGTTTAGGGGACTTCACGTATAAGAACGAGGGTGATTTTCTGCGGTGGTTATCGAGAATAACCCAAAACGCACTCCGCGACAATTTAGACAAACTATACGCGGATAAACGCGATATTCGTAAGGAAGTTCGACTTGACAACTATGGTCCAACTACAAGGAGTGGATTTGTCAGGACTCCCGGACCCATCGAAGCTACAACGCCGAGTGTAATTATGTCCAAAAAGGAAGATTTGGATAAGCTTGAGAAAGCAATAGATGAACTGAAACCCGACTATAGAGAAGTGATAGTCTTATCGAAGATTGATGGACTGTCCTACAAAGAAATAGGAGATAGACTTGGCAAAAGTATAGATTCGGTGGGACACCTACTCTCGCGAGCGATGATGGCGCTCACCGAGGCTTTCTGGGCGATTTGATGGCGACTATGGACGACAATAATCAAGAGCGTAGTTTCAAAGAGGCTGTTAGGCAGTTCGTCGAGGCGCAGTTGTCCGGTTATGAACCCGACATAGAAGAACTCGTTAGCAAATACCCGGAGTTTGAGCATCAAATTAGACAGAAGGTAAAAGAGTTCCATAAAGTTGACTCATTATTCGACTCTCTTGTCCAGGCAGACGAGAGCGACTTCGAAGATGCAGCGACTGTACATTCTCTTGTTGGCCGGAAAGTCGGGAGCTTTGAGATAGTAGAGGTGATTGGTCGTGGAGGCATGGGGGTCGTCTATTTGGCGCGTGACACCAAGCTCAAGCGCTCCGTTGCCATCAAGAGTATCCCTGTTGGATTGCAGGCCAACTCAACTGCTCGGATGCGTTTCAATCGTGAGGCTGAACTATTGGCTTCGCTGAACCACCCGAATATCGCTGTGATCCATGAGATTGTTGAAGAAGAAAAGTCAGGCTATTTGATTCTCGAGTATATTCCAGGCGAAACTTTAGCCCAGCGGATTGCTCACAAGCCGTTGAAACTCGAGGAGGCCCTTTCGATCGGCCGGCAGGTCGCCCAAGCGGTCGCAGCGGCCCATGACAAGGGCGTTATCCATCGGGACCTTAAGCCCGGCAATATCAAGATTACACCTGATGGCAGAATCAAGGTGCTGGATTTCGGTTTGGCCAAGGCCTCCATAAGCGAAGACAAAAACGTTGAAAATACTGTTACTCAGCCCGGGCGTGTAATGGGCACGCCTGCTTACATGAGCCCGGAACAGGCACGCGGCAAAGATACCGACCGTCGCACGGACATCTGGTCATTTGGCTGCATTATGTACGAAATGCTGACCGGTCATCTTCCATTTGAGGGCGAGACTACCACAGACACGCTGGCGCGCATTATCGAACGTCAGCCCGATTGGGAATTACTGCCTCAAAGCACTCCGATGAACATACGCGTTTTACTGCGCCGCTGCTTAGAGAAAAATCCACAACAGCGGCTTGGGGACATCACAAATGCGGCCCTCGAAATCAACGAAACACTGAACTTACCAACGACCGCACCGCCAGTAAGTATCCCCTCGAAGCCACGAAGAATGGCGATGATTATTGGTGCTGCTATCATTATTGTCCTGACCGCTATTGTTTTGCGGTTTATTCCAAAAGAGCCAACTCTACCAGCTTCAACGGAAATACGGCTGGTGGTCCTGCCGTTTGAGAATCTGGGCCCTGCTGAGGATGATTATTTCGCTGCCGGCATGACTGATGAAATCACTTCTCGCTTAGCCGGTATTCATGGCTTGGGTATCATCTCGCGTCAGAGTGCAATACAATACAAGAACAAAGAAAAAAGTACACCGCAGATAGCTGAGGAATTAAGCGTTGATTTTATTCTGGAAGGTACAGTCCAGCGTGAGCGGCCATCGGATCCAAACAGCCAAGTCAGAATAAGACCCCTGTTAATCAAGGCTTCCAATGATATACACGTCTGGGCGCAAGCGTATGATGAGCAGATGAGTGAGGTTTTCCGCCTGCAGTCTGACGTGGCTGAGCGGGTGGCACAGGCATTGGACATTACGCTGCTTGAGCCGGAACGTCGGGCACTTGCGTCCAGGCCAACAGAAAACATGGAGGCGTATGAGTACTATCTACGGGGCAACGAATATTACCATCGAAGTGACCTCAAAAGTGACTGGGAGATAGCCATACGAATGTATAAGGAAGCGGTCAAGCTGGACCCGACGTTGGCTTTAGCCTACGCCCAGCTCTCAATGGCTCATTCCAGGATGTATTGGCACGTTTTTGACGTAAACGAAGAACGACTTGCTTTGGCAAAGAAAGCCGTAGACAAAGCGTTCCAACTTAATCCTGGCCTGCCTGAAGCACATATGGCTCTGGGCTTTTACCACTATTGGGGCCACCTGGATTATGACCACGCCTTAGAGCAGTTCGTCATCGCCCGGAAAAGCCAGCCCAATAACACTTCACTGCTGTTAGGTATCGGTTGGGTTCAAAGGCGGCAGGGAAAATTTGAGCAGGCATTGGCCAATCTCAAGAGGGCTTGCGAGCTTGACCCCCTCTCCCACGGTCTTTCCGCTACGGTCGGGCAGACTCTTATGCTTTTGCGCAAGTACCCGGAGGCGGAGCGTTACTATGACCGTGCCATCTTGCTGAGGTTTGATGTACCGGATCCTTATTTCTTGAAGGCCCAATCACACCTGCTCTGGGAAGGCAGCACTGAGAAGGCGCGGGCAGTTCTGGAAGAGGCGCTGGAGAACATCAAGACAACAGAAAACGCCGAGATTGTTGAGTTGCTGGTCACTATCGATATGTACGATGGGAACTATCAAGGGGCTTTGGACCGGCTCTCCTTAAAATCGGAAGATGTTGATAAATTCGCTTGGTTCATCCCCAATGCCCTGCGATGCGCACAAATCTACGGGTACATGAACAAAGATGAGCTGGCGCAGAAATATTACGACGAGGCTCGAAGCATTCTCGAAACCAAGGTACAGCAGCACCCACAGGATGCTCGGTTCCACAGTTCCCTCGGCATTGCCTATGCGGGCCTGGGCCGCAAGGAAGATGCCATCCGGGAAGGAAAGCTGGCGGTGAAACTGCTACCTGTAAGCAAGGAAGCACTGGTGGGTGTAATTCGGATTGGGGACTTAGCCCGTATCTACGTTATGGTTGGCGAATTTGATGCAGCCATCGACCAGCTTGAGTTTCTGCTATCGGTCCCTGGAGAACTATCGATTCCTTTACTTCGACTTGACCCGGCCTGGGATCCCTTGCACGACCATCCCCGTTTCAAGAAGCTCGTGGAGGCAGACAAATAATCCATTAAACTTAGCAAGCCGGAACAAGCCGAGCACTGGCGAGCAAAACTCGCCGAATGAATCGGCAGGCTAAATATTACTTCAGGATTCAGTGTTCTTTTTCAAATGATTCTCTCATTCAAGTCACTACGAAATCTTTCGTAGAATGTGTTTGCTGCAATAAGACTCTCACCACAAGGGTGGGGGCTGATCGTGCCGGGGCTAAACGTGGAACGGGAAAAGGCGAGTTAAAATAGGAAAAACAAGAAAAATACAAAAAATTTTATTTTTTTTCGCATATTGTATTGACGATATGCGTATATAGGATAGAATGTAATTGGATGGTGGTCAAGTAGGGAATGTATTTCTATACTTGGCCGCTGTTTTCTATACAAAATTTACAAAGCTCTTTGACAAGTAAACAGTTAAGCCAAAAACAGCCCCGTTGGAAAAAACATTTCCAAAAACGGGGTAGGCAGCGAAAGTGCAGCCGTCGAGTTTGAATACGCTTGAGCTCGGCGAGCTTAAAAAGGTCCTCGCAAAAGCGGGGAACTAATCGGTGTTTTTTTTTGCCGGCACTTTCGGTGCGTATGCCAAAGTGTTGAGCCTTCATTCGAT
>CAZFOQ010000041.1:0-28888 GCA_964520535.1 uncultured Pirellulales bacterium
GTATCAATTGTTAAAGAACTAAGCCATTATCATTTTTCTTGGAAAGTACAGTAAATATTAAAACACCTAAAAAACATTCTTAGACTACGAAACGAAAGCATAAATAATTCAAGCCTGTTTATTTGATAATTTGAAGTCGCAATTTGCGACATCAAGTTCCGCCGGTTATATTTGACACACTTTGTATTTGGGATATAATAGCTGCCGGCATCGTCGCCTGCCGGGACGCCAACGAGCACACGTGGATCGTCAACGGCGGGTAAATCTTTTAATACCTGCTTTAGAAATGCCTGGTCTATTTTAGAAGCGCAGCCGGCTTTTTCGACTAACTTGGTCAACTGAACCGGTCCGGCAGGGGAATCGAGTCGCTCACCCGCACACTGGCATATATTTTTTTGCTTGAACAAATCGCAGGGACATGGCTGTTTTGGATCGCAGATATAATGTCCAAGCTTGATGGAGCGCTGCATGACGCGTTTTCGTCTTTCCATATTGATCATAATCAAATCCGCCATTTCAAGAAAGGGATTTGCCTTTTGGATGTGGTAACCATACGTTGATTTTATGAGCGGACAAAGATTAACCGGCAAATGTTCCTCGGCGGGGGGAATCATCTCCGCCGAGCCGCCGCACAGGCACACCGGCACAGCATCAGCGGCCATAATCAACTCCCGCGGAGTATATTCACACATAATACCAACGATGTGCCTGCCTTTAGATTTGGCAACTGTGACATTTATAATGCTACAGCCTGGGTGAGGTAATTCATTCGCAATCTTTGGAAGATTGGTCATATATTTTAGCATCCCTGTGTCTTTGATGTTCGGTATCATCAGAATCATTTTCTACAATCGGAAAAGGCCTGCGATTACCACAGCAATAGTCTCTGCCGGATACATAATCTATTTGTATGCACAATAGTGATCAGCATCATTGCAAATACCTGAACACACCGATGCTTTTAATGATACTCAGGACCTATTTGGTAGAAATTAAACTGTCTGAAAACATGTAAAATGATAATCCATCAGGCCGGTTATGTTTTAAGACAGGGCTGCGAACTTATCCGTTTTTCATAAAATTTCATTTCCAAAAGGCTATTTTTCAGTCAAAAACGCCGCTTTCTGGCAAAAATGTAAAAAAATCAAAATATTTTCTATTTTTTTGTTGACGATGGATTACAAGTGTAATATTTTATATAAAATTACAGATGTAATCTTAGGAGATTGAATTATGAAAAAGCTACCTAAAATATCAGAGTCAGAATGGCTTGTAATGCGAGTGTTATGGTCAAAGAATCCGTTAGCAGCCAACGAAGTCTTCGAGGAACTCGATGGCAAGATGAAATGGAAGCACAAGACGGTCAAGACACTGATTGATCGTCTGGTGAAAAAAGGTGCGGTCAAATACGAAAAGGATGGAAGGCGATACATGTACTATCCGACGGTAAGCGAGGCCGAATGTATAGCCACAGAAAGTCGTTCGTTTGTTCGGCGTGTCTATGGCGGGACAGTTAAGCCGATGCTTGCCGCTTTCCTGGAGGATGCGGACCTTTCGGCCCAGGACATATCCGAACTGAAACAAATCCTCGAACAAAAGACGGAGGAATAAAAATGGAATCTCTAAACATACAGCTCCAGCCGTTCTTCGAATGGCTGCTGCGAACAACGTTACAGGCAAGCCTGCTTATTTGTTTGATCCTGCTGGTTCAGATGATACTGCGAGGCAGGCTCGGCATTCGCTGGCATTATTGTCTCTGGATGCTGCTTTTAGTACGTATGGTGATGCCGTGGATGCCACAGAGCCGGGTGAGCCTGTTCAATTTGATACCACAGTCAGTGCCTCAGAGACAGACAGAAAACGCACGAGAGGAAATTGGTAACAAGATCGCTACATCCGATGAGGCAAGTGCCGAGGCAGGTGAATCAACGCCGACCTCGACGATTACAGTTGCGCAAGAAAGTCCCGAGCCAGTGACAGCAACACCATCGGTAAGCCCGGAAGCTGATAACCGGTTTAGACTAAGCTTGTCTGGGCTTGTAAATATATTGCCGACTGTCTGGCTGGCAGGGGCACTGCTTCTGGCCGTCTATGTCTGCGCGGGTAACTTTAATCTCTGGAGGATTGTCAAACGCCGGCGTCCCCTGACTGACCAGAAGATCCTTGATCTACTGGAAGATTGCAAGGTACAGATGGGCATCCAGACGATTCTTGGCATTGTACCTACCGACAAAGTCAAGAGTCCGGCACTTTTCGGATTTGTCCGGCCACGATTGCTGCTGCCGCAGGGGATGATAGAAACATTGAGCCAGGAAGAGCTGCGCTACGTTCTGCTTCACGAGCTGGCTCATTTAAAACGACATGATATTTACATCGGCTGGCTGATTAGCCTTTTGCAGGTTCTGCACTGGTTCAATCCGCTCATCTGGCTGGCTTTTTACCGCATGCGATCCGACAGGGAATTAGCCTGTGATGCCCTTGTGTTGGCTCGCACACAAAGCGGCCGAGCGAAAGACTACGGCAGAATTATTGTCAGTCTGTTAGAGCGTTTTTCCCGCTCGCAGCGATTGCCCGCGATGGCGGGGGTCCTGGAAAGTAAAGCTCAATTGAAAAGGAGGATTACCATGATTGCACGATTCAAAAAGAACTCATATCAATGGTCACCTTTAGCTGTCATCGTGATTATCATTCTGGGCTGTGTGTCCCTGCCCGATGCCAAACGCACGAAGGCCGCAGGAATCTCCGCTGCAAAGCCCACTTCCACAATAAGCCTCCGTATGGTCATGGACCGATGGGGGACCGAAACATGTGTTTCACCCGATGGCGGATACATGTGCTATGTGGACTGGACCACGAGCGACTTGGTCGTTCGTGAGATTGCCACGGGCAAGATGCAGCGGCTGACGGACAAGGGCTCTTGGGGGGAATCAAACGCAATCCCCAGCGATCCTGTGATATCGCCGGATAATACGAGGGTCGCCTATGTCCGGAATTATGTTGAAGGAAAGAAACGTGATCTGTATGTAGCAGCGCTCGATGGCTCGGGAGAGCGGCTCTTGTGCAAAGGTGGGGAGGCACTCCCAGTCCCACTTGACTGGTCCGAGAATGGTCACGAAATACTTGCGGGAATCCGAGGCGAGGATGAGAAGATCCATCTGCTTTGGGTTTCTGCGTCCGATGGCTCGATCCGTGAGATCACGACCTTAGGTGAGGCTAGCCCATCGAGAGTTGATCTGTCCCCGCACGGTCGTTACGTCGCGTACGACTACGTGCAGACTGATGGTGAGTCAAGACGCGATATTTTTGTATACGACCTCAAAAGCCAAAGCCAAATCGCCGTTGTCGAACATCCAGCCGACGACAAACTCCTGGGCTGGGCCCCCGATGGAAGATCTGTGTTCTTCGCCAGCAACCGGACAGGGACTTGGGATGGCTGGATCGTTGAATTCGGCGATGCCCAGCTTAAGCATGCGCCTAGGTTAGTGAAAACGGCTCTTGGTGACGCACGTCCGGTTGGACTGACGCAGAAGGGCGAGTTCTACTTTGGCCTTACTGAATACAGATCGGATGTCTATGCCGGCAGAATCAATATAAAAACAGGAGAAGTGATTGAGGCTGCCAAGCCCGTTGGTCAGACGGGTAACGAAGGCGACCCTGATTGGTCGGCTGATGGCAGGTATCTGGCTTATTGCTCCCGGCGCCCATCGGATAAATCCCAGGTAATTCGGATTCTGTCTTTGGAATCAGGTAAAGAACGAGAGCTGGATCCGAACTTGCCATACTTCCGCTGGTTTCATTGGTGCCCTGATGGGCAGTCTTTGTTGGCCGGAGAGTTCGAAGGCCCGTCACCGCAGGTCATATACAGGATTGATGCAGAAACGGGTCAGCGTTCCGTCTTCTTGGGCAGTGAGGCTCACTTGATAGGTGCCCCTGCGGCATCCAACGATGGGAAGAAACTACTCTACATACGCCGCATGAGGAACAAGTTGGGAGAGCATCAGTCGGAGGCCGAGAGCGAACGTGCTCTGGTAATCAGAGACCTTGAGACCGGACAGGAACACGAACTATCCGCACCAAAACGGCCACGCGAGCATGGCTCACTCATCCGCTTTTTTGTTGCGCCGGACGGACGGCGATTAGCTCTTGTGGTGAGCGAGGGTGACCCATTTGTGTCAAGCAAGAACTATATGCATGTGCGTTGGCCTGCGGTTGTGTTGAAGACTATCTCCGCCGAGGACAGCCGGATCACAGAGCTATTTCGATCAGAGAACAGTGAGGAAATGCACTCTGTGGCCTGGACGCCCGATGGGCGAAGCTTGCTTTTCTGGCGCACTGTCGATCCCTCACCAGATCATAAAGCTGAAGAACAAACCGGTCTATGGCGAATTTCAGCCAAAGGCAGCGAACCAGAGCACTTTTGGACGCCAAAGTCCTGGACTCCCAAGGCAGCGGTTTCCGATGTGCGTGTCCACCCCGGTACGGGACGTGTCGCTTTTCAGGCGCGCCAGCAGATATGGCAATTGTGGGTGATGGAGAACTTCCTGCCGGAAGCGCCGGTCGCAAGGCCTGCTCATCAACCAAACTTTAGAAAAATTCGGATTCCTACCAAGCCGGGTAATGGGGTGCTCTCTCCAGATGGAGAGAAACTCGCCTTTGTCTCTAAAGAGAGTATTTGGGTAGTCCCGGTGCATGGGAAGGTAAGTCCTGATATTGCAGGTGAGCCTGTTAAACTAACCGAAGCAATCGGGGCTTTTCGTTGGGGCATGAGATGGTCTGCAGATGGTAAATGGATAGCCTACAACACCTTATCGTCTGAAGATCATGTCGGAATTTGTATCGTTCCTTCTTCAGGAGGAAAAGTTAAAAGAATTGTGAATAAGTATCGAGCTGGACATAGGATCCATAATTATCTTCTCAGCCTCTCACCAGACGGAAAGAAAGTGGTTTTTGCTTCCGATGAAAAAGAAAAAATCCAATTATTTACGGTTAATGTTGAGGGGGGAGATGTGAAGCAACTGACCATGGATGGGGGCACACAACCTGCTTTCTCTCCAGATGGGAAAAAAATTGCCTATGTGAAAGAAAAGCCACAAAAAACAGAAATTTATAAAGGCAGCGATGTTTGGGTGATCCCTGTAGCAGGCGGTACTCCTGTCCAGGTGAGTGATCTACGGGGGGAAGCAACTGGACCCATTTGGTCACTTGATGGGAAAATGATTGCTTTTACTCGAAAGGCAATTCTGGGGAGCGATATGAGTAAGGAGATATGTATAGTTCCGGTATCAGAGACTGGTAAGCCTGAAGCATCTCCCACACAAATAGAGCTTCCACTTGAAACGTGGCAAGTTTTAGCAGGATGGAAACCTGATAACAAGATTGGAACCCTTTTAAAGAATCCTATTCATTTTGCAATTTACACTGTCCCTGCCTCTGGCGGCAATGCAACTCAAGTGACTCCCCAAGGCGATACCTTTAATCCGCGGTGGTCGCCTGACGGAGAGAGGATATACTTCAAATTGGAAGATAGTATTGTTTCCGTTCCATCCGATGGGGGTGAAATTTCTATAAGCCCCATCGATGCAGATTCCAACTTTTCCTTATCATGGGGAGGGAATGCTGTTTCTCCGGATGGGAAAAAGACAGTTTTTCCTGCAAGCAAAATAGTTTTTAGGGATAACAAGAAAGATAAAGAATTTGGTATTTATACAATTCCTGTCGAAGGAGGTGAACCTAAACAGCTCACTATAAGCCCTGGTCAGGACCGTTTTCCCTGCTGGTCTCCTGACGGAAATTCGATAGCTTTTATTCGATACTCTGAGGCCTCTTGGAATGAGATAGAGGAAAGATATATAATGAACATCTTTATAGTTCGCCCAGAAGGTGGAGAAGTCAGGCAGCTTACATCTGAATCAGATAAAGTTGCCTGGGCGACCATAGCATGGTCTCCCGATGGAAAATCAATAGCCTATTACTCCGAGGATAATACAATCAGGATTATTCCTTTGCAAGGTGGAGAACCCGGGGTTGTGGCAAAAGTAGAGGAGGTAAGCGGTTGGAGTGAGATGGACTTCTCGAGTGACGGGAAGAAGATTGCTTACTCGTCAAAAGGAAGTATCTGGGTGGTTTCACTGGATGGAGGAGAGCCTGAAGAGATAAAAACAGGGTTGGATGCGAGGGCAACTCATCTTTCATGGTCGCCGCATGGGGAAAAGATAGCTTTTACTGCTTCACAAGGCGGAGATACAGAGCTTTGGCTGATGGAGAACTTTCTGCCGGAGGCTGTTGCTTCGGCGGGAGAGTAACCAAAATTTATTGTATAAGCAGTTGAGCCCGGCAATAAACTCGTCCCTTCAACTATGTTCAGGGCAGGCTCTGAGACGTGGACTAAGCCATCCCTTACGGGAGATCGAAAAATTGCCGGACTAAATAGACAATAAGTGATTAGATGCACTTATACTTGGGGCTGCCGGTGTCCTTGTGCCGGATAAATCATTCCATTATTATTTCTTCTGGGCAAAATAAACTTTATCTGGTAAAATCCCGTACAATTTCGGTGATGATATGAGTGAGAAGAAACTGATACCAATAGGGCCCGCAGCAAAAAAAGCTGGTATTTCCCGGCAATCTCTGCAATATTACCTTATGGTCGGGCTGCTTGAGCCTACAGAAATAACGCCGACCGGCAGACGGATGTTCGACCAAAAGGCGATTGAGCGAATTAAATTAATAAAAAAACTCAATGACAGCGGCTATCCTTTGCGTGGCATAAGAGATTTGTTTATGGAAGGCCGCACTGATTTGAAAGGAAGCGAACAGTGAGCGATTATGAAACCACACAAAGAAGACGGAACATGGTTGTAGGCTTTTTTGTGATCATAGGTGTCTGTGCACTTGTATGGTTGATATTCAAATTCGGCGATTTGCCGACGTTTGTAACCAAACTTGATTCTTTCCAGGTCTTTGTTCAATTCCCCTCGGCATCCGGCGTGCAAAGAGATACGCCCGTGCAATTTTGTGGTTATCAAATCGGTCGAGTCACCAAGGTTATGGCTCCTGAGATACGGCAGGAAATAAGTAACGGTAAGGTGACCGACCTTGAGTATTATCAAACGGTGGTTATTCTGAGTATTGATAAAAAATACCAAATCATTCCCTCAAATGTTGAGGTTAAACTAATGACGCGCGGCCTGGGCAGCAGCTATATTGAAATCAAACAAACGCCTGGTAAAGCTGCAGTTCCGCAAGACCCGAATCTGCCGGAAACAAAATTCCTTATGGACAAAATGTGGCTTCAGGGTTCGACCGGCATGACCAGTGAGTTCTTCCCGGAGGAAAGCCAGCAGATGCTGGACGAATTGATCGATGGCGTTAAGAATCTCGTTGGTAATGCAAATGATATTATCGGCGACGAGGAAAGCAAAGAGAACATAAAGGCAACGCTGGCAAATCTTTCTGAGGTATCACAGCAGGCTAAGAAGACGTTGGAAGAAATTCAGGAGTTCGCAAAGACCGGGACTTCCACTTTGGAAAAAGCCGATGCCAAAATAGATGAAGCAGTTACCGCTGTGGTTAATACGAGCGAGGAAATCCAGAAATTCACCGCTGCCGGGACATCGACTATGGAAAGTGTCGATGCCAAAGCGGAAAGACTCATTACTGCAATGGTCGATACGAGCGAACAGCTCAGCGGGGCGATGGGAGAGCTTCAGTTGATGCTGGAGAAAATCAACAACGGCCAGGGCTCCGCTGCCAGGATAATCAACGACGGACGTTTCTATGAAAACCTGCTGGAAAACACCGAGCAGCTCCAGAAAGTGCTGGAAGAGATGAAAACCTTCATCGACGAATGGCGCGATAAGAAAATCGAAGTCAAGCTGTTCTAATCATAAGTATTTCTTATTCTTCTCTGCCGGGGCAAAGGAGAGTGATTAGGATTTTTTTACTCTAAAAAAAACGTGGAATTGTATTGTGGACGGGACGGGTGGTTGTCGGTAAAATACGCGGCGTGAAGGCGTATCCATTAAAATTCAGGCCGATATATAAACAGCGGATCTGGGGCGGGCAGAAGCTGCGGGAAGTTTTTGGCAAGGATTTGCCCTCGGATGAAAAGATTGGCGAAAGCTGGGAATTGGCCGATTTGCCGGATGATAAATCCGTTATCACCAACGGCAAGCTGAAAGGCCAAACTCTTATTTCGGCGATTGAAAAATGTCCGGTCGAAATCACTGGTGAGCCTTATTTCGAAGGGCCGTTTCCATTACTTATCAAATTCCTGGATGCCCAGGACGTTCTAAGCGTTCAGGTTCATCCCGATAAGCATACGGTTGAGCGTTTAGGCGAGGGCCAGCCTAAAACCGAGTGCTGGTACATCATCTCGGCCGAGCCGGGTGCCGTGATTTATAAAGGGCTCAAAAAAGACATCACAAAATCGCAATTCGCCGAAGCGATTCAAAAGGGCGACGTCGCCGATTTGCTGGCCAAAGTGCCGGTCGAAGCGGGGCAGTGTCACTTTCTTCCCGCCGGTACGGCACACACCATCGGACCGGGCCTTTTAATCGCTGAGATTCAATTGCCATCGGATACGACTTATCGCGTCTTCGACTGGAACAGGGTGGATGAGGCCGGCAAGCCAAGAGAGCTGCATATCGAGCAGGCTTTAGAGAGCATCCACTTTAATAGACCTGAGGACGAGCTTCCGGTGACCACGATAGGGCGGCTGGTCAACTGCGAGTATTTCATCATAGACAAGGGCCATCAGGCCAAGAACTGCGAGGCGCTTCTTTCGCCGGGCGAAATGAAAACGCTGATTATCCTCTCCGGCTGCGGCACAATTCTGGGTACCGATGGTTACAACGTTGAATTCAAGGCCGGTGACTGCCTGCTCATTCCTGCCGCGTACGAAGGAGCGATACGATTTTCCGACGAAACAGAATATTTGACCGTACTTGTTTAATCAATGGATAATGCCTGAAATCGGTAGCAATCTTAAGTTGAGTTATTTCACAGTCCTTTTGGCAGCGACGATGCTATATGTCTTTACATGTGCGCCGGGAGTGGTCTGGCAGGACAGCGGCGTGATTCAGTACCGTCTCTGGCACAATGATGTTGAGGGCAAGCTCGGCCTGGCATTATCGCATCCGCTGTATTATATCCTCGCGATTGCCGCCAAAAATATCCCGTTCGGTGAATTTGCTTATAGAATCAACGTGTTGACGGCGGTCATTTCGGCGCTGGCGGTCGCGAATCTTTTCCTGCTTTTGCGGCTCTGGCTGGGCGAGACGTTCGCTGCCTGGCTCGGTGCCGCCACCCTGGCTCTGTCACATACCTTCTGGCGGCATGCCACGATCCCGGAAACCTATGGCTTGGTGGTTGCTCTGCTTCTTTTTGAATTGATTATGCTCCTGCAATATGCAAAAAGTTCCCGGGTAGGATATTTGTATCTTTTGGCTCTTATCAACGGCCTCGCGATAGCAAATCATATGCTGGCAGCGATTGCATTTGCCTGCTATCTGGTTCTTGCCGTGATATTGACAGTCAGAATGAAAATCAAAGGGCGGGATTTGGCAGTAATGGCGCTACTGTGGATTATTGGAGCGTTGCCCTATGAGTATCTGATTGTTAAAAACATTTTTCAGAGCGGCGATTTTTGGGGGACACTGGCCTCGGCGGCTTTCGGAGCACGATGGCAGGCGGATGTTCTAAACACTTCACTAACCGCTGACATCATCAAAGAGAACTTGATGTATCTGATACTGAATTTCCCCACGCCTAATCTCCTGCTTTTATTTGTAGGCGTGTTTGGTCTATATAAGGTTTCGCCGAAGCGATGGTTTGCAAATGTGATTTTGGTGTTATTAATATTGTATTTTGCTTTTGCCTTTCGATATACGATACCGGATCGTTACGCATTTTTCATTCCTTTTTATTGCATTGTGTCAATCCTGATTGGAGTGGGAACCTACGGATATCTTCGTAAAAGCAAGGGGATGATTGCTTATGTGTTTGCAATATTTTGTTTAGTGACAGTTCCCTTTTATGTCATAGCACCGAAAATCGCAGAAGGATTGGAAATAAAAATCGGCAGCGGCAGAAAAATCGATTACCGGGATGATGATACCTATTTCCTTCGACCCTGGAGGTTTGGTGACAATGGTGCCGAGAGATTTGCGGCGGAAGCATTATTTAGTGTAAAACCTCCTGCAATAATTTGTGCCGATGCGACGACGGCACCGCCTCTGTTATACGCACAGGAAGTCCAGAAAAAACGGCAGGGCGATGACATTAAGATCATATCCGGCATCGGCAGCAGTGAAAATTCACCGGAATTCAGCGAGCAGACAATTGAAAAGTTGTTCTCAGAAAGAGCCATTTATGTGGTATCACCGGCCAAAGGATATTGTCCCGACTTTTTGCTCAGAAGCTACGAATTCGAACCTGCCGGTATCCTCTGGCGCGCTGTTGAAAAAAAGAATAAGAATTGATATACGTCAAATAATAAGTGTGGACATTCTTTAGGGATATAATTACTGGATAAGGGATTTTAAGTTTTTTGCTTTTTTAGAACTTCAAGCCAGACTTCACTGTCATAGCGAAGCATAGCCAGGCCATCTTTGAAACCGTCGAAACGAATATTTGTTTTTTTACCGAGCAATTCCTGCAATATCCATTTTGGAAAGTTGGCACCGGCTTTGATTGATAATGGTATGCCGCCGCCGAACCGCGGATTTATTTCGATAAATTTAACTTTACCTTTGGGGGTCCTAAACAATTGCAGAGTAATTAAGCCCGGCCCTGCTTGTAAGGCCTCAACCAGCTTTGCGGCCTGGCTCATAATGTTTTTGTTTTTGACGACCTGACCCTTGCTGACTTCGCCGGCTCTGACTTCGATACGTTTTCTCGGGACGACGCATCGGACTTTCATGGAAAAGTCAACATAAACATCACACGTATATTCGGTGCCTTTCACAAACTCCTGGCAGATTGGATTAGGGATTCTTTTAGCGTAGAATGATAATTCCTTTTGATTATGAACAATGGCGTTTCCTCTGCTGGCGTAGCCATCCCAGGGCTTTAAAAAACATGGCCAATCAAGTTTCCTTTTTGATAGAGCAGAATGAACGCTCATAGTAACGGGAGTATCAAAACCATTCTTGACCAGGAAGCGGTACGTCAGTCTCTTGTCCTGGCATATATCGAGCACTTCCGGCGATGAAACAAGCGCGCGGCAGCCCAGCGCAGCGAACTTTGAATTATTCTGAGCAAAAAGTTTCAGGTCCAGGTCAACAGTCGGCACAAGAAGTTTTACATGATTGTTTTTGACTATGGACAACAGTTGCCTGATATAACCGACATGCGATATTGGCTTGACTATGAAACCTTTATCGCATAATTGCAAGGCAGAGCTTAGCTCGGTAGTATCTGTTCCCAGAAAGCAGGCCTTAATTCTAAGTTGTCCCGCTGCCCGGCGAAAGCTGTTGAGCAGCGAGACCCGCCTGCCGATACAGGTGAATAAAACGCTCAGGTTATTTTCGGTTTTTGATTTTCCTGTTGTCAATTGACCAAATTCCTACTTGTAATTTTCATAACCAATATTTAACGAAAACTTAAAATAGTCAACATCTAATTCTTAATTTCCTGTCGGAAAGAAGAAAAACAATTTTGTCAATTCCTTTGACAATTTGACTTCACGGTTCTAAACTGGCCGATTTAGTTGACTAATCGGGCAGGATTTAATATTCTGCCGCAATTCTACGGGTTTCAACCCGTAGATGAAGTTATCCGACGAAGTCGGACGGGTGTAGCCCGAAGCGGCAATGCCACGGGTTTTAACCCGTGGTTGTTTACTTTGCAGATTGGAAATCCACAAAGGTGAATAAGTATATGCAGGACGCGATTCAGACAAACGTATCAATGCAGGTTCCAATATTGGATTTGAAAGCACAGTATGCAGCTATCAAAGATGAAGTAATGCCGGCAATAAGCAAAGTCTGCGAGAGTCAGGCGCTTGCTCTTGGCCCGGCGGTGGCCGATTTTGAAGAAAAAATCGCCGCATATTGCCAGAGCAGATATGCAGTCGGAGTCTCCAGCGGTACCGATGCGTTGCTTGCCAGCCTGATGGCTCTGGGTATAGAGCCAGACGATGAAGTTATCACCACACCTTTTACATTCTTTTCCACCGCCGGATGTATCGTGAGAATCGGAGCAAAACCGGTCTTTGTCGATGTCGACCCTGACTCCTATAACATTGACCCATCCGGAATCGAAGAGAAGATCAGCGAAAAGACAAAGGCCATTATACCGGTGCATTTATTCGGGCAGGCGGCACAGATGAAAGCCATTACCGAAATCGCACAGCGGCACAATCTCGCCGTTATCGAAGATGCCGCCCAGGCGATAGGAGCAAGTCAGGATGGCACAATGTGCGGCAATTTTGGTGATTGCGGCTGCTTTTCATTTTATCCAACCAAGAATCTCGGTGCTTTTGGTGATGGGGGATTAGTAACAACTAATACCGAGACCCTTGCTAAGAAGCTCCGAATACTTCGCGATCATGGTCAAAATCCGCGATACTTCTACAAGATGGTTGGCGGCAATTTCCGCCTCGATGGCATCCAGGCAGCCGTTCTGACCGTAAAACTCCGGTACCTTGATGAATGGAATAAAAAACGAAGACAAAACGCCGCCTTTTACGATGATATTTTTTCAGATTCACCAGTCCGATCACCAAAGATCGACTCAAACAATGTGTGCATTTATCACCAGTACACGATAACCGTACCGGAGAGAGACCGGCTACAGAAATTCTTAGCTGAAAACCAGATTAGTTCGGCAGTATTTTATCCGAAGCCGTTGCACCTGCAGGAGTGCTTCGGCGAGCTTGGCTACAGGCCGGGTGATTTGCCGATTGCCGAACGGCTTTGCGATGAGGTTCTCTCACTGCCGATTTATCCTGAACTGTCACAGGAACAGATGGAATATGTCGCCAGGGGCGTGCTGAAATTTTACGGAATGAATTAGAATAATATCTGCAGGATAATTAAATTGTTGAACGTAAGCGAAAATCCACCAATTATCTGGCCGGAAGTAGAATCGATCCGTGACTTTACCGGCCAATGGTGGGTCGCCCATACAAAAAGCAGAAATGAAAAGGCTCTTGCCCATGATCTAATCAGCAAAGGTGTCAGCTACTTTCTTCCGATGACATGGAAGGTTAGGCGGAAAAGCCGCAGAACAATAAAATCCCTTTTACCCTTGTTTAGCGGGTACTTATTCTTTTGTGGCGATGAAAATCAGCGGACAGAGCTGCTGAGAACCGACCGTGTGGCAAATTTGCTCGAAGTCAAAGACCAGGAAAAATTACTTAATGAATTAGTCCAAATTGAGCGAGTTCTTCAGACTGGTGTTCCCCTGGTGCCCCACAAATACATTAAAATAGGCCAGAAGTGTCGGGTTATGGCAGGGCCGTTGATGGGCTTGCAAGGTATTGTAGTCACGACAAAAGGTGCGTCACGCCTGGTTCTGCAGGTTGATATGCTCGGTCAGGCGGCAAGCGTTGAAATAGACATTAATATGATAGAAAGTGTTGATTAAGCAACTTGTTTAATTCTATGCAAAGCGAGAAATTCTTTTTATACGTATTACGTTTTCGTTGTCAGGCGGGATTCTCAGCTTGAGTGAACGATTGAACAACAGGAGACTTTAATATGCGAATTTGTGTCACTGGTGTCGGTTATGTCGGCTTGGTCACGGCTGCGTGCCTGGCAGAGGCGGGCAATAATGTTATATGCGTAGATAACGACGGCGAGAAAATTGCCGGTCTTAAAAAAGGAGTAATTCCCATCTACGAATCGGGCCTGACCGAGATAGTAAGGCACAACGCCAAGTTGGGCCGGTTGCAGTTTACAACCGATTTGAAATATGGTGTGGACAATTCGCTTATTATTTTTCTCGCGGTTGGCACGCCGTCGGCAGAAGATGGCTCTTCCGATATATCGGCAATTATTTCAGTGACTAACGATATTGCTGACAACCTCAGTGACTATCGAATTATTGCAACCAAGAGCACTGTGCCGGTAGGCACCTGCCAAAAGATGATCAATATTATAAAATCGAAGACCAAAGCACCGTTTGACTATGTCAGCAATCCTGAGTTCCTGAAAGAAGGTGCGGCAGTCGAAGATTTTATGAGTCCTGACAGAATAATCATAGGCACAACTAATCCGGATCTCCGGGAACTTATGCAACAGTTATACAGCCCATTCATGCGAAAGAGCAGTCGGATACTGTTTATGGACCCAATCTCGGCCGAGATGGCAAAATATGCAGCCAATGCAATGTTAGCGACTCGAATCTCTTTTATGAACGAACTTTCGGTGCTGTGCGAGAAGGTAGGCGCAGATATTGAACAGGTAAGACACGGCCTCGGTAGTGACTCAAGAATAGGCTCGGCATTTTTATTTCCGGGCGTCGGCTACGGTGGCGCTTGTTTCCCGAAAGATATTCGGGCACTGATTCATACAGGTTCCGAGCACGGGATTGAAATGACCATATCGAAATCTGTTCAGCAGGTAAACATCAATCAGCAGCAGCGTTTTGCAAAACTTATTATCGACTATTTCGCCGGCAGGGAAGACCAAATTACCTTAGCCGTTTGGGGATTGGCTTTTAAGGCAAGAACCGATGATGTAAGAGAATCACCGGCAATTAACTGTATAAACAAATTCCTCGATTGTCAGATGAAGATAAAAGGTTATGACCCCGAAGCGGCCCCTTCGGCAGTGAAAGTTCTGGGTGACAAAATAGAAATCTTCCAGAATGGATACGATGCACTGGATAACTCCGATGCACTTGTTATCTTCACCGATTGGCAGGAGTTCCGAAATCCTGATTTCGAAGCCGTCGCAGCGAAACTTAAAAATCCTCTTATCTTCGACGGCAGAAACCTCTACGATCCCGAAGTAGCCAAAAAAGCAGGATTCGAATATTACAGCATCGGAAGAGTTCCGGTCCTAAGATAGATTCAATTATGTGCTGTCCGGCTCATTCAGAGAGAAAGTGATGGAAATACACATTGTTATTAAGAGTTTGGGCATTGTCTTGGCTCTGATAGCAGTGGTGTATATGCTGAGGCCGGATATAGCAAAACGGTTCATGGCTTTGTTTCAAAAGGGCAACCGTATATACTTTGACGGCATTATAAATTGTGCCCTGGCAGGAGTTTTCTTTATTGGGGCCCGTGGATGCAAATACCCCTGGGTCATACTGATTTGTGGGATTGTTTTTATGGCGGAAGGTTTGTTAATTTTTGGCCTTGGACCTGAAAAAACAAGGCCTATTCTTGATTGGAGTCAGGGACAATCAGAAGAATTATTTCAATTTCTTGGGCTATTTCTTGGGATTATTGGTATAGTCATTATCTTTTCGGCATGATAAATAATATCAAAGATAGATTAGAAAACAGCTTATGAAAGCATTGATAACAGGAGCTGCCGGTTTCATCGGCTCACATTTATGCGAGCGTCTGCTTGCCGATGGCTGGGCGATGGTCGGTGTAGATAATTTCGACGACTTTTATAACCCTGCGATTAAACGCCGGAACATCAGCGACTACCTTAAAAACAAAAACTTCCAGCTCATCGAAGCCGACATCCGCGACAATGCAGCTATGGACAGGGCAGTCGGTGACGGAGTCGATATCATTGTGCATTTGGCTGCCAGAGCCGGTGTTCGCCCCTCAATCGAAGAGCCTTTGCTGTATGCCGATGTTAATGTAAATGGAACGATGGTCTTACTCGAAGCAGCTAAAAAGCATAAAGTTGATAATTTCATCTTTGCTTCGAGCTCAAGCGTCTATGGCAATAATAAAAAGGTCCCTTTCTCCGAAGATGACAACGTGGATTACCCAATCTCACCCTATGCTGCAACAAAAAAGGCCGGCGAACTTATCTGCCATACATATCATCACCTTTGTGCTATGTCCGTAATCTGCCTGCGTTACTTTACTGTTTACGGCCCCCGGCAAAGGCCCGATTTGGCAATCCACAAATTCGCCAGACTCATCGAGCAGGGTAAGGCCATACCTGTCTTCGGTGACGGCTCGATGATGCGGGACTTTACATATATCGACGATATCATTAACGGCACAATCGCGGCGATGGAAAGATGCGACGGCTTTCATCTTTATAATCTGGGTGAATCTCAGCCGATCACGGTCAATGATTTAATCGCTGAAATCGAACAGGCGCTCGGTAAAAAAGCCGTCAAAGAGTATCTGCCCCTGCAGCCGGGTGACGTCGATCGCACGTATGCCGACGTGACCAGGGCCGTTCGTGACCTGGGCTATCATCCTTCGACATCCATCCGGGACGGTCTGAAAAAATTCGCCGCATGGCTTAGAGAAAACATGTAGTCATAGCTACTTTACTATTCGGCAAAAGAATGAAAAATACATAGGAGAAAACACAATGACAGACGAAAAGAAAGCGGATTTAGCCGGTCCCGGTATCGGTGATTATGCTGAGCTCGAGAAAATTCTGCCGCAGGATTACAGCTCCCTGCTGTCCCCCAAGGAAACTCAGATTGCCACCTATGCAGTCAAAGACTACATCGAGCAAAACATGTGCAAGGAACTAAATCTTATCCGTGTGACTGTTCCTTTGATTGTGGATGTTGAAAGCGGCGTCAATGACATGCTTGATCGCGACGGCTCGCGCACTCCAATCCAGTTCCACATCTCAAACGATAACGATAAAAATCCGATCGACGCTCAGGTCGTCCAGGCTGCCACAAAGTGGAAACGCATGGCTTTGAAACAATTCGGGATGGACATCGGAGAGGGGCTGCTGACCGATATGCGGGCCATCCGCAAGGACTATTTCCTCGACCACGACCACAGTGCCTATGTCGACCAATGGGACTGGGAGCTGGCCGTTACCGCCGAGCAGCGCAACCTGAAGTTTCTGCGGGAAGTAGTACAGAAACTCTGGAAGGTCCTCAAAGGTGCCGAGACCCACGTCCAGGAGCTTTTCCCCCAATTGAAAACGGATAAATACTCCAGCCTGCCTGACGAGCTGACCTTCATCCACGCCGAGGAAATACTCGACAAATTCCCCGATCTTCCGCGTAAGCAGCGAGAGACGGAGATTTTGCAGGAATATCCTGCTGTCTTCATCATCGGCATTGGTTGGGTCCTCGATGATGGCTACCCTCACGAAATGCGTGCCGCCGACTATGACGACTGGGTTACAGAGACGACCTCCGAGGATGGCCGACCGATGCACGGCCTAAATGGTGACATTCTTGTCTGGAATCCGATAACGAAACGCCGTCATGAGCTAACTTCGATGGGCATCCGTATCAATGCCGATACACTTGTTGAGCAACTTGAACTCTCAGGCCAGCTCAATATGCTTGAATACCCATACCATCAGGCTATTGTCAATAATGAAATTCCTCTAAGCATTGGCGGCGGAATAGGCCAATCACGAACATTTATGCTCCTGCTGAAAAAGGCACATATCGGCGAAGTCAGTGCAACTGTCTGGCCAAAAATACTAAAGGAAATGTGCAAAAAGAAAAACATCCACGTAATAGAATAATTATAACCGGTGTATACGACGAAAAAAGATATTTAACCCCCGGATTTATCTGGGGGTTATCTTTTTTTATCGCTCAGAAGAAACGGTAAATCGTTTTTTACATGATTACATATTCTTGTTTGTGTGGCGCATATATGTTATTATCATCTCCAATATCAAAAAATGTGTATTTAAAGTTGACTGTAAATTTGCAGTTATACAGTCGATTGCGACTACTTTGGGCTGAGAAAGCCTATGGCAAAAGCCGGCAAAATAAAAGACTGCGATAAGATGTCGGATGAAGATATCCTGCAGATGCGAGTCCGTGACCTTGGCGTACAGATATCGGGCTCTGAGCTTCAGGTGATGATTGAACGGTTGTATGAGGAACTGGATGCCAAAGGGATACGTTTTCATCCTTCATGCTACCTGGCTGATGAATGGTTGTGCCCGGACAAAGTCCCAATCATAGGGATTCCTTTTTGCCTCGCCCATCCGCGTCTGAAGCATATTGAGCAGAAAATGATGTATGAGGTAGAAGGCGGAACTGAAGAATCTTGTATGAAGCTTTTGCGTCATGAATGTGGACATGCCTTAAACTATGCATACGAGCTTTACAACAAAACCAGGTGGCGCGAATTGTTCGGCCAGTTCTCAACAAAGTACTCGGATTCCTATTACTATCGGCCCTATTCCAGACGATACGTGATACATCTACAGGACAACTACGCCCAGGCACATCCTGATGAAGACTTTGCGGAGACTTTTGCCGTTTGGCTTGCCCCTCATGGCCAGTGGCAGCAAAAGTATCGAAACTGGCCGGTTATTAAGAAGTTAAAATATGTGGATGGTTTGATGAAACGTATTTCAACCAATGCACCTGTAAAGACGTCTCAAGGCCATCCGCCATGGTCGGCCTCGCGGATGACTTCGACGCTTGCCGCTCATTACGAGCGTAAACGCAGGGCACTGGGCAGTGAGTTCCAGGGTTTTTACGACGATAGTCTTATATCATTATTCGCATCAAAACAGGGCAACTCTTCAAATCCGATGGCCTCACAGTTTCTGCGTCACCATCGGCGAGAGCTTGTAGATAGTGTTTCGCGATGGACCGGACACCGAAAGCATGACATTCATCAATTAGTCAATAACTTGATTCTTCGTTGCAAAGCACTTAATCTATATGTAAAATCCGGTCAGACGGACAGTATTATAGGTGTCACTGCTCTGCTGACAGCTATTGCAAGTAATACACTCAGAACCGCCAGGAGGCATACACGCTGATGAGCCGAAGATTGCGCATAACGGTTTTGGTCGACGCAACAGAGGTAAGGGATAACGACCCCAATTTCGAAGGTTTTCCGGAGAGCCCGACTACTGAATACCATGTAATCGGGGCACTGCGGGACCTCGGGTACAAGGTATCAGTTCTTGGGGTGGTTAGCAACATTGAAGCAATCGTGAAAACGCTCGCTGAACAGAAGCCCAACATAGTTTTCAACCTCACCGAGGCGTTCAACGGAGATCGGCGACTGGATAAAAATATTGCCGGGCTTCTTGAAATGATAGGGATTTCCTTTACGGGGACCGGAGCTATGGGACTTATGCTGTGTCGAGACAAGCGATTGTGCAAACAGCTATTGAGTTTGCATAAGATTCGCGTTCCAAATTTTTTCTCTCTACCTCATAGTCACAAACTTCGTGTATCTAAAACGGTCAGGTACCCCCTTGTTGTTAAACCGGCATTGGAAGACGGTTCTGAGGGTATTTCAAACGCTTCGCTGGTTAGCGATGGAACAGAATTGCAGGAACGTGTCCGTTTTATGCATGAACGATGGGAGCAGCCTGCGATTGCAGAGGAATATATCAAAGGGCGAGAGCTGTATGTCAGTATTATGGGCAACAAGCGATTGGTTGTACTTCCGATCCGTGAGTGTCTTTTTGATCCTGAAGGCAAAGAAGGCCCTCAACTGGCGACTTACCGTGTAAAATGGAATGAAGAATACAGGAAAAAGTGGAATATAAAATTTGACTTTGCCGAACTCGACCAGGACATAGTCAGGAATATCAGCCATATATGCAAAAGAGTCTATCGTGTACTTCATATAAGGGATTATGGACGAATAGATCTAAGGCTTACACATGATAACAAGGTTTTTATTCTTGAAGCCAATCCGAATCCTGATCTTGCATATGGAGAGGAGGTAGCCGAAGCGGCTGAAAAAGGTGGAATGTCTTATGAGAAGTTCATCGACTGCATCTTGGTTCATGCCTTACGTCGGTACAAATGAGACGACTACAAAACCGGATTTATCCTGTAACTTATTACGGAATTGTCATAACAACCGCTCTATTGAAGAACAACAGTATTGCATTAGGGGACTTTGTGTAGTATAGTAATAAACCGATAAAATAATATTTTGGGGAAGATCAACAGTTTTTTGGAAGTTTATCAAATGGCACACACACGGAAAAAACAAGCGACAGAAAATCATCATCCGACAAATATTGACCATTGTTCACACACAGGGCAAAGACACTGTCAAAAAAAGAGCAGGCTCGCTGCCTGGACCAATAAGCGTCCCTGGCTGGTATGGCTGTTGCCAGTCATGGGGCTGATATCGCTTATCTGGTTTTTGATTCGTGTTATACCCAAGCCCTCGCGTGCAACTTATCCTTGCCAAAGACTGGCGGCACCGCTGGCGGGCGGCTTTGTCGTATGGATTGCCGGCTTGGTTGGCTCGATCCTCATATATCGCAGAGCAAGACGTCTGATGAATAAATCCCGATATTTACTGGCTGGTATTTTTATTATCGCATCTGTTCTGGTCATATGGTGTTCACTCAGCATCACTATTAACAATCCGGCTGAGGCGGCATTCTCGCCATCCGAGCCGGCGAACAGCCCAATGGGTGTGGCAAAAGGAATTCATCCCGGCCGAGTGGTTTGGATTCGCGATGCCGATGCGACCAGCTGGGACGAGCAGAACGGCAACTGGTGGGATGACGAAAATACCGACCAGAGCAAGGTTGATGCCATGATCTCTAAGTCCATTCAGCAACTCACCGGCCAGGTGAGTGACTCCCAGGCATGGGATGCCCTATTTAAGCACTTCAATAAGACCAAAGGCTCCGGCGATGTGGGCTACAAGAAGGGCGAAAAAATTGCCATCAAAATAAATATGAACCAGGAACGAGGACGTGGTTGGTCACCGAATATTGGACTTCCAAGTCCTCATGTTATTTATTCGCTCGTTGATCAGCTTGTAAACAAGGCAGGTGTGTCCGGCTCTGACATTACAGTGTATGATGCCACGAGATATATCGGCGATCCCATTTACGATAAGATCAGAAGCAATACCGATGAGAATTTTCAAAACGTGAAGTTTGTCGTTAATTCCAGAAGTGCCGGTAACGGACGTATCGGGGCGATTCCTGATACTGACAATCCGCTTGTAACCAGAGCCGGTACCGCATATCTGCCAAAATGTGTCACCGGGGCCAAGTATATGATTAATCTCGCATTGTTAAGAGCCCATTCTTTATTTGGAGTGACAATAAGTGCAAAGAACCACTTCGGCACGACGTATTTTCCCGATAATGGCGGCTGGACTCCCAGACCACTACATAGGTATGGCAACCGAAGAGATAGTATGGGGTCATATAATTGTCTGGTTAATCTCAATGGTCACAAAGAGCTGGCCGGTAAGACATTCCTGTATATGGTCGACGCATTATATCCGGCGGCATCTCAAAGCGGCCCTGTCACAAAATTTGCCGCTTTTGACAACGACTGGTTCTCCAGCATTCTCGTTTCACAGGATATGGTAGCAATCGACTCTGTCGGGCTGGACTTCTTGCGAAATGAGCAGGAGCTGAATCCAAATATTACTAATGTAAGGGGCAATCCCGATAATTATTTGCATGAAGCGGCTTTGGCAAACAAGCCTCCGTCAGGTACAACTTATGATCCTGAAGGTGATGGCACAACTCTGGAAAGTCTCGGTGTTCACGAGCACTGGAACAATCCGAAGGATAAAAAATACTCCCGCAATTTAGGAACAGGCAACGGAATTGAATTGATTTCAATATTCTGCCGCAATTCTACGGGTTTCAACCCGTAGATGAAGTTATCCGACGAAGTCGGACGGGTGTAGCCCGAAGCGGCAATGCCACGGGTTTTAACCCGTGGTTGTTTACTATCGTTACAAAATGAAAATATAGACCCCGGGTTTTTGTGAAACATGGAGTTTTTCTTGTTTCATGTTTTGTGGATTGTTTACTTTGAACGTTTAATCTTCGCCTTCTCAAGCGCTTCTTCCGCTTCTTTGCGTGAAGTAACGTCACGAATACTCTCGCGGTGTCCTAAAGAATGTCCCTTATTATCGTATATCGGCTGCCAGGACATCGCCGCCCAGATGACCTTCCCATCCTTGCGGACGATCCTGAACTCGACGTCGTTGCCCGTACTGCCTTTTAGGGCTGATTGAAAAGCTTTTATAATCCGGGGACGGTCTTGCTCATATATGACTTCTCCCGGATAATCCGACATAGACATAATCTCTTTTACATTGTAGCCGGTGAGGCGTTTTACCGCCGGATTGGTCCACAGAACTCTGCTGGTCGGGCCGACCCAGACTTCCCAGTCATAAGTATAATCCGCGATGGCACGGAAACACTGGTCGGTCATCTGAGTGACTAATTCGGTGCGTTTCCGCACACTAATATCGTCATATACTGCGACGAGCTGGCCCGAAGGCAATCGATAGACGTAGTTTTCCCGCCAGCCTGCAATCCTTTCATCCTTGTATATCGAAACAGGGTGATGTTCCGGCGTTCCGGTTTGGTATACTCGGCGGAAAACATCGAAAAGACCGAATTTCTTGACTCCGGGAAAGGCTTCAGTGACACTTTTACCTATCAGCTTTTCTTTTTTAATATGCTCGATCTCCTCAGCCGCCCGATTGAAATCCACAAAGACAAAATCTTCGCCGTCGTTTATTGCTTCATAAATTGCCACTCCGCTGCTGACATTATCGAACAGAACCTGGAATTTCGCCTGAGATTCTTTCAACTCCTCATCGGCATGTTGTGCACTGCTGCGAGGCTTTTTCTCGTTTCTGTTTTTAACTCCCATATTTTATCTCCGCACATAATCCCCGGCTACACCCATTCTCAGATTATATACTTTTGCCTTGTGTTGCTTGTTCAGAAGAAACTTTAACCTCAGCTTGCCTATATTCTACGACCAGCCCTGCCGAATTGGCAAATAATAAACCCTCAAAATATTTAGATAAAAATGTATGGCAAAAAGAAACTAACCTGAATATTCATATTCCCTTTTAGACTAATCTGTTATAGAAGTGGGCCTATATCGATTTGTTCGATATAGGCCCGAAATAACATTGTTCTACTATTATATCAGCACAATCCAGTGCCGCTTTGTTTACTTATTGCTCTTGGGGCCGATACAGCCGGATATCGTCAATGTATAGTTTACCTGAGCCGCTTGGCGTCGTCGTATTGTCTTTGGTTCCGGCTCCAATAGTGAACTTGTCGATACTGGTTAGGTCCACGTTCTGGTCTGCAAAGTCCCGCAGAGTGATTTGCCACTGTTTCCAGGTGGGGTACAATGTTGCACTTGCCGGTGCATTCGGATCGGGATCGGTGAAATATACAATCCCGTTGTCATTTAGTGCGACATAGAGCTGCTCAGGAGAGTTGCTTATCAGGCCCACATCCTGATGCTCCCAATCTTGTTCACTGCCGGTACCGGTGATGGTCACATTGGTGAACACGGCTTCAGCGGCTACGTCAGGATTATGACTGCCAACAGCCATACCTACGTAAAATGAGCCGGTTCCGGACATTTGCTTAAGGGAAAACCTCTGCCAATCGCTGCCGTCCTCTGAATAATACGCCCAAAGTATACCTCCTGATCTACGAAGAATTCTAAGCCAGTAAGGCGCAGTAATGCCTTCCACAAATTCCCTCTCAGTCGCGTCGCCGGTCACCGTACGATACTGAAAACGGACACCGTTTTCCGGAGTAATGAACACTGCCATGTTCCGCGAGTCCGGCTCAAGCGTATCACGAATCATCAGACCGGCCCTGGCAAACGGGTGAGTGTTATCCAGGCTCTCAACCTTGACAATAATCTCGGCCTGGACGGTAATCTCCTTGTAGGCAAAGTGAAACTGATCTTCAAAGCCGTAGATGTCCTCACCGGCACCTTTTATTTTGTACGTCCCGGGCGGGTCTTCTACAAAGTCACCCATATAAGGCCGATAGCCCATGAACCATATCGATAGGGTTTCAATCCCGTTTTTGGTCCAGTCCTGTGCATCCGCCCATTGACGTTCGGTTTCGGAGTAAAAAAATGTTCCGGACGTTTCGAGGTCGGTCCCCTCGTTGACGGTACCATCATTATCGTAGCGCAGGGGCATGGATTGTTTGCCACTGTGAATTATATCTTGCTCGGCATAGGGAGCATAAAAATATCCTACCGTCATACCGGTATTATTCACGTAGTAATCTCCCCAGGTGTTGTATACGATATTGTTTGCATCGTCGTAGTCTTCGAAGTCATCGACCAACACAAAGTTGACTACCGTAAAGCTCCAGAGGTCGCCTCTGTAAATTGTCGGATCCGGCGGTGCATTCATTTCATCAACGCGCCAGTAATAGGTTCGGCCGTAATCAAGGATGCCGGGTTCAAATGTTGTCGTTTCATAATTTTCCGCGGCCAACACACCACGCGAATCGGATACACTCGCTTCATTGACATCATTAAAATCTGTTCCCAAGTACACATTACGTCGATCGCCGAAAAGACCTTTCTTCCAGCTCAGAACGGGAGTTCGGGATACTTCGTCTTTCCCATCAATAGGATTGGGGCGAGAGGCAGTCTCAAATATCAATATGCCGCCCTGCATGACAATCTTAACATCGTTCTTGCTCATTGCAAAGTCATAGATACGGAAATCATCTAAGGAGCCGTTAAATAACGCATTATCTTCGTATTGTGACCTGCCGAGCCAGTTCTGGGTAGTTGTCCCGAGGTTCTGCGGTCCATATCGCATAGCGGTATTCTCTCCGGCGACTTCACCATCGACATAAAGTATGGCTACAAGATTATCCGAATCCACTGTTACAGCCACATGATGCCACTCGGTGGGCAATCCATCGGGATATGTATCTTGGGAGGTCACACGGTCCTCGTTCTGCCAAGAATCCTGTGCAAGCCCGAAAATGAGCGGCTCTTCACCCGAACCAAGCTGACCTCTCGCTGTGAGGAACATGTTGACCTCTGGACCGCTGCCGAAATCAAAAATGCGTGACCAGTACCCCCCAGTTGACCGGTAAAGTTCACCCAGGCCGAGCAACTGATATTAGTCAGCGTGCCGACCACAGAGCCGATGGGCAATTCGACATAGTCATCGTCGCCATCAAACTGCAGTGCACCGTCCAACTGGCCTGTAATCCATTGCGGCCCCCCAAAAGTTGTGCCGTCGCGGGCGTTGCCGGACGAATCGGAAGCCACACTGCCGGATGTCTCATCCAGCTTCCACCAGCCCATGAGACTCGGATCTAATTGAGCGTTGCCGATGTTTGTCAGAACCAGGCAGAAAATCAGGCAGAAGCAGCTAAAATAAATCGATTCTTTGTACATGACGGTCCTCCTTTAACTAATTTGGAACAGCGAAAATTTGTATTTGCGACATACAGGGGAATTTCTCCTGCCGAAAAGTCGAAAATCAACAGACATCACCTAACTCTATTTTTACAAAAACAACCATCCCTTCGTTAAGGAAAATCGCCTTCTTAGATGATATATTACTTGTGCTATCTATGCATGAGTGTAAAAACGCATAAAAGCATATATTTATTAGTAGTTCAGAGTATTTAATCGTTGGTCGCTGGTTTTTATTGAATGAGCAAATGCGTGAATGAGTTAATCAGTTTGGCTGTTGCCGTTTTCTCTTATGCCTTATATCTGCTGCATTTCTTCTGACTTATGCCATTATGTCTTATGCTCTTTTTTTCGAGATACGATTCACGAACCACGAGTCATGGCGTAGGCCCCCTTAGGAGCCCCGGGGTGGGCCATCCCAGCATTGGCTGTCCTGTCCTTTTCGGGACTTGCGTGATTTTGGTCCTCATTACTGGCCTAATATCAATGGTTTTAAAAAGTTTCAAAAACCGGTCAGTTTTGGTCCAATTTAGGTCGGTTTAGGTTCAAAATACATCATTTTATGTCCAAAATTGCTCAGCCAGAATCCACGTTTTTAGTACTGAATATGTGGATTCTCTAAAAAAATAAACCAAAAAAATCCAGATCTGCCCCAACTTTCTATCTATTAATTTCGGCCTTCTGTTTTGATATCTCTGTAAAAAATCCTGATTCCTTAGCGGTCCTTTACATGGATCTATTTAACTTTGTCATAATCTGTGATTGAAAGTGAGTAGAAAATATTATATTAGAATTGTAGTCCGTTGGCTGATATTAGCTTGTTTTTTATATTGAAGACTTTATAATGACCTGTTCATGGAAGTTTTAGGAATTTGATCGGATTCTGCTATGGCACGGAATCGAAGAAAAAAGGCTCTATACGAGGTAATGAGCAAGAGCCGAGTTAAGCCTGGCTACGGCAAGACCTTAGAGCAGTTGCATCCGAAGAAAAGTGACGAAGTTGAGCAGAATAACGGCAAAAAGCCTGTCGTAGAAAAGCCGAAAGCTGCGGCACAATGGTGGAAGAAACCGAGAATAGTCCAGTTTAATGTCGGCAGAATTGAGTTTTCTCTGCCGTATCAGGTTGTGATTGCGATAGTTTTAGGGCTTATTCTGCTGGTTTTAATAGCCTATCGACTTGGTCAATTATCCATGGTCAAGCAGGATACAGCCGGACCGGTTGAAGGAACGACAAATAATGCTCCGGTTAGTCCGACTGGACAAACGAGCACAGAAAGAACGCAGCGTAATGAGCTGACCCCAGGCAGGCTACCGGCTCGTCAGGCTCCTGTTTCTGCTCAGTCAACGGGCGACAATGTGATTGTTCTGACCGAGTATGGAGCCCGGGCTCATTTGGTGCCGGTTCAGCAGCATTTTGCTCGGTATGGTATTGAATTAGAAATTATTCCGGAAAAGGGCCGTTATTTTTTGCAAACAAAGAATAAGTATGATAATCCGGCCACAGCCGGAACAAATGGATACAAAGCCAGGCAGAATATCATTAAGGTCGGAGCCGCATATAAGGGCCAGGCTCCTGAAGGTTATGAAACATTTGCACCGAACTATTTCAAAGATGCATACGGCAAAAAAGTAAAGTAGTTACAGGAGAAAAATTGAATGTCGATTGATCGTTCGTTAAAAATCAAAGGCGCTTTGACCAGACATCGAAACGTGCTAAGCCGAGCTGAACGTATCAAGCAGCTCAAAGATGAGGAACGCTGGTCAGAGGGTGATTCACTATTGGGGCTGCCTAAAGTTGCTCATCGTAAGAGTCATGCCGGCCGAAAAGAAAAAGAGATTCTGGAAAAAGAAGCTGCAACCGAAACCGTGGTTGAAACAACGGAATCCGAAGCACAAGAAGGTTAATGACTTAAAAATATATTATTGCAGATGTGAATGCTGATATTCACAGGCAATTGAAAGGATAGTACGTCAAGAGTTTTTTGTAATATACGGACCTTTACCCATTCCTGAAAAAGCATATGTGACTTGGAATCATTATAGACAGTAACACCATCGTACAAGTCAAATAAAAGTTGGAATCAGCCTTCAATTACAGCCCCCCTCTATGAAGTGCAACGTGCCGGTGACAAACTCTGCTGAATTGGCAAATGCTAAAAAATTCCCGTTGGAATTTTTTAGCTTCATTACTTGAGCAAGTATCATTCCTCGTATGCATCCATTCAAAACAATCTGAAAACCTGTGGACAAAATAGTTATAAAGCAGTAATGTACCGTCACGTTCTCAATGTTCTGACTCGGTATATTATTTAGCCCGGAGCTAAGCCGATGGGAAAGAGCTCGCAAAAAGAGCCGACAATCAAAAAGGCGCCTGTCGGTCTTGCCGTTTTTGCTCTGGTAGGTCCTTCGATGGTCTGGGCGGCGGAATATATCGGCTCCGGAGAGGTCATCGTCGCGACACGCACCGGTGCCATTCTGGGCACAACGGTCCTTTGGGCTCTTGTCTTTGGAGTATTTCTGAAATTCTGGATCGGCATGAGCGGCGCCCGCTATACGGTCTGCACCGGCGAAGGAATGATCGATATGTTCGATCGGATGCCGGGGCCGAAACATTGGGCGGTCTGGATCGTGCTGGTGGCCCAGTTTGCAGCTTCAGCCATTTCTATCGGCGCTTTGGCGACTGCGGCGGGTGTATTTGTCAACAGCCTGCTGCCGAGCAATTTTGTCGGGGCCGCAAGTACAGCCATAAGTAACGTCACAAGTCATTTACCTTTTGAAAAACTCCATGCGAACCCCGAGCAAATCTATACGGCCTTTCCCGCTTTATGTGGCTGGCTGGTGACTTTTATTGCCGTCGGTATTGTTTGGTCGGGGATATTTGATGTCCTGAAAATCATCATGAGCTTTCTCGTGCTCATTATTGTTATCGGCGTTTTATATGTTGCCGCACATGTCTTTCCCGGCTTGTCCGAATTTTTTCATAATTTAATCCCAAATGTCCCACAAGTTCCCGAGTGGGCCGTCGGGCTTGAGAGCGTCGGCGAAAATCCATGGAAAGAGATACTCCCACTGCTCGGCTGGAGTGCCGGCGGATTTGCCAGTCAGGTATGGTACACCTATTGGGTGATGGGTGCCGGCTACGGTGCTACAGCCGGCAGGGGCTACGGCAGACCCGCAGACGTACCAATGCTCAAAAACATGAGTCGTGAGCTCGCGGAGAAAATTCGGGGTTGGTGTCGCGTGCTCTATGTCGATTCGACCCTGGCGATGGTACTGGGTATCATAGTAACAAGCGCTTTTCTTATCGCCGGTGCGGGTATCTTAAGACCGGCCCAAATTGCCCCGGAAGGTTCCCATGTTGCCATTGAACTTTCAAACCTTTTCTCATCGAGGTGGGGCTCTTTAGGTGGATTTATGTTTATGCTGGCAGGGGCGGCGGCACTGATCTCTACACAGATCGGACAATTAGCCGGTTGGCCGCGGCTGCTGGCCGATTCATTTAGAATTTGTATCCCCGGTTTTAATAAGTTTGCCTGGAAAACGCAATTCAGGCTCTTTTTGCTTTTCTCCTTGTGTCCTTTTAATATTGAATATTTTTATGCTGTCTTGCCGATGTCTG
>CAZFOQ010000042.1:0-21355 GCA_964520535.1 uncultured Pirellulales bacterium
AGAATGACAGTTTCACGAGCATACATATCGATGAATTTACAGCCGAAGTTCGTGAAACACGTCTTGGCAAGGAGGAATTTACCCGTGATATTCCCAATGTCGGTGAAAGAGCACTGCGGAACCTCGATGAAAACGGAGTTATTCGTGAGGGAACAAGAGTTTGCCCAGGTGATGTTTTGGTAGGCAAAGTTGTTCCTAAGAGCAAGACGGAGCTGACACCTGAGGAAAAACTTTTGCACGCTATATTCGGTAGAGCCGGCGAAGATGTCAAAAATGACTCGCTTGAACTACCCAGCGGCTATGAGGGAGTGGTAATAAAGACGGAACGATTTACCAGACGTGGAGCTGGAACGGATGAACAGAAAAAGGCACTTATGGCCCAGATAAAAGAATATGAAAAGCAGATGAAGGCCAAAGAATGTGCCGTATTCAAGCAGATGATCGAAGCTATCCATAACAAAGTTGAGGTCAATATTATCGATCCTTCCACACGTCAAAAAGTCGGTGCAAGCTCCGATAACGAAGTTATTTATGAACAGATAGAAAACTTTAATATCAAGTGGGCCAAACCGGCATCGCTCCGGGATAGTGTACAGAAAATAGTTGATAAATTCTGGGTCAAGATCATCGAAGTTCAGGAAGAAAAGAAACATAGAATTGCAAATTTAAAGCATGGGGATGAATTGCCAAGTGGTGTGTTGCAGATGGTAAAAATATATGTTGCAATCAAAAGAACATTATCCATCGGTGACAAGATGGCCGGGCGCCACGGTAACAAGGGAGTTATCGCCAAGATTATGCCTGAAGAGGATATGCCGTTCCTTGAAGATGGCACGAGTCTCGACATATTGTTAAATCCCCTCGGTGTCCCAAGTCGTATGAATGTTGGTCAGATTCTCGAAACACATCTTGGCTGGGTGGCTAAAGTGCTGGGCTTTAATGCTGTTACACCGGTCTTTGACGGCGCAACCGAAGATGACATCCAAAAATTAACCGATGAAGCAAATGAGCTTATGAGCAGACGAAAAACCGAACTGCAAGAAAAGAGGCAAATACCGCCGGCTGATGAGTTTTTTGTCAATATCGCAAATACTTTGAAGACTCAATTATATGACGGCAGGACTGGCGAACTGTTTGATCAAAAAGCAACCATAGGATACATCTATATGATGAAACTGCATCACCTTGTGGATGATAAGATTCACGCGCGGGCAACAGGGCCGTATAGCCTGATTACACAACAGCCATTAGGCGGCAAAGCCAGAACTGGTGGACAACGGTTCGGGGAAATGGAAGTCTGGGCACTGGAAGGATACGGTGCCGCTTATACCCTGCAGGAAATGCTCACCGTAAAAAGCGATGATGTTGAGGGACGAACAAAGATCTATGAGTCAATGGTCAAAGGACAGAACACTCTTGAAGCTGGAACTCCTCTGTCCTTTGATGTATTGTGTAATGAATTAAGAGGGCTTGGTCTCAATATTCAACTTGAAAAGAAGCGGCTTGGAAGTACCGCTCTCTAAGTGAATCATTATTTAATTTCCAACTGTCAAGTGTCATTGGTAAGGGGCTTTAAATGTTAGGAAGTATTTACGACCGCATTAATGACTATGGCTCGGTCAAAATTGCATTGGCCAGTCCTAATGATATTCGCAGCTGGTCTTTTGGCGAAGTGCGAAAACCAGAAACTATCAACTATCGTACTTATCGACCCGAGAAAGACGGATTGTTCTGCGAACGAATCTTCGGACCCGAACGAGACTGGGAATGTGCGTGTGGAAAATATAAAGGAACGAAGTTTAAGGGTATTATTTGCGACAGATGCGGAGTCAAAGTCACACATAGTCGCGTCCGAAGAAAACGCATGGGCCATATCAATCTCGCAGCACCGGTTGTGCACATTTGGTTTTTTAAGGCCATTCCAAATAGATTGGGTAACCTTTTGGCCATGAAGAGCGCCGACCTCGAAAAAATTATTTATTTCCAGGAATATGTCGTTACTGACCCGGGAGAAAGTCCATTGAAGCCTGGTCAGCTGCTTAGTGAGGAAGAATATAGAGATGCCACAAACAAATACGGTAAATCCTTTAAGGCATCTATGGGTGCTGAAGCTATCAGAACTCTGTTGGAGAATCTTGATCTTAGCGAAGTCGCAATCCAGCTTAGACAGGCTATAACTAAAACTAACAGCAAGCAAAAAATAAAAGATTTAACAAAACGACTCAAGATTATTAACCAGGTCAGAAACAGCAGTAATAAGGCTCAATGGATGGTACTTGAGGTCATACCTGTTATTCCTCCGGACTTGAGACCTTTGGTTTTGCTCGAGAGGGATAATTTCGCCACCAGTGATCTAAATGACCTTTACAGGAGAATTATAAATCGAAATAATCGTTTGAAAAAGTTAATGGACCTCAACGCTCCGGAGGTGATTATCCGTAATGAGAAACGAATGTTGCAGCAGGCGGTGGATTCCCTGCTGGACAACGGGCGTTGTCGGCGGTCTGTTTTAGGCAGCAATAATCGACCTTTGAAGTCATTGACGGATATGATCAAGGGCAAACAGGGACGATTCCGTGAGAACCTGCTTGGTAAACGCGTGGATTACTCAGCTCGGTCGGTTATTGTTGTGGGACCTGAGCTTAAACTATTTCAATGTGGTTTGCCGAAAAAAATAGCTCTCGAATTGTATCAGCCTTTTATCATTCGCAAACTGAAGCAGCATGGACTGGCTGATACCATTAAAAGTGCCAAGAGGATGATCGAGCGACGTGACGAGCAGGTCTGGGATATCCTCGAAGAAGTCATTCATCAGCATCCTGTCTTGCTGAACCGAGCTCCTACCCTTCATCGAATGGGTATTCAGGCTTTTGAGCCGGTATTGGTCGAAGGCAATGCCATTATGCTTCATCCATTGGCTTGCAAAGGTTTCAATGCCGACTTTGACGGCGACCAGATGGCAGTACATTTGCCGTTGAGTGTCGAGGCGCAGGCTGAGACTCATATTTTAATGATGACTACCTCCAATATTTTCTCGCCGGCAAACGGCTCTCCAATGGTCGGACCGTCTCAGGATATGGTGATGGGCAATTACTATCTAACCTACACAGAACCTCATGATGTCCCTGAAACCGGAAAAATGAGGCTATTCAGAGATACTTTCGAAGCGATGATGGCCCTTGAAGTGGGCAAAATTGATTTGCACTCGAAGATTATGGTTAGACTCGGAGCTAATGTCAGAGTTATTAGCGAGCCGGAAGTTACGAATGCAGGGATCATTCAAACAACGGTTGGTCGGTGTATATTTAACGATATGCTTCCGGAGGGAATGCCGTTTTACAATATGACGATGTCTCAGAGGAGATTGAGCCAAGTGATTAGTGACTGCTATGAATACACCGGTGCTTCCGAAACTGTGGTTCTGCTTGATCAAATTAAAAATCTGGGCTTCAAATATGCTACACTTGCAGGGCTTAGCTTTGGGATTACAGATCTCAAGATTCCCCAAAGAAAACAGGAGATTATTGAAGAGACTGAGAAGAAAGTCGGTAAAATAGATAAGAACTACAACGATGGGGTTTTAACCGAGGGCGAAAGATATAATCAGGTTATTGACGCCTGGACGAATGCGCGAGTGGCAGTCACGAACGAGATGATGCGGGGCCTTAAAGAGGATACTACAGCCGATGGCCAGCCGTACCTGAACCCAATATACCTTATGAGTGACTCCGGCGCAAGAGGAAGCGTTGACCAGATTCAGCAGCTCGCGGGAATGAGAGCATTAATGGCTAAACCAAGTGGAGAAATTATAGAGACGCCGATCAAATCAAACTTCCGTGAGGGTTTGACTGTTCTTGAGTACTTTAGCTCAACTCACGGAGCACGCAAGGGTCTGGCGGATACAGCATTAAAGACAGCTAATTCAGGTTACCTTACTCGTAAACTCATCGATGTGGCACAGAATGTGATTGTGATTGAACGTGACTGCCAGACCTTACAGGGAATAACTAAAAGTGCAGTCAGTCCGCCGAGAGCTGAATCGGTTGATGCTCCACTTTCTCAGCTTATTATAGGTAGAACCGCCAGAGACAATATTCGTAATCCGATAACCGACAAGATGATCGTTCATGAGAATGAGGTAATAACTGCTGAGGCCGCAGAAAAGATTGAAGCTTTAGGTCTTGATGCTATTAGAGTCAGAAGCCCGCTGACATGTGACAGTCCATTTGGAATCTGCGCAAAGTGTTATGGATGGGATATGAGCACGGGACAGTTGGTTGAGGAAGGCTCGGCTGTGGGTATTGTTGCAGCACAGTCTATTGGCGAGCCGGGAACTCAATTGACATTAAGAACATTCCATACCGGTGGAGTCGCTGAAAGAGCTATTCTCGAAAGAGAACAAAGAGCAACACACTCCGGAAAGGTTCAGTACCGCGATATAAATGCGGTTGAAATTCAACAGGGCGATGGCAAAGCAGCGGTTATTGCGCTGAAGAGAAATGGCGAAATAGCCATTCTTGATGCAAAGGACAGAGAACTTGACCGGTTCAAGGTGCCATATGGCGCCACTGTTTTTGTTAAAGATGGTAGTAAGGTTAAAGTCAGTGTGCCATTATTTGGTTGGGATCCGCACCGTACACCAATCTTAGCGGAAGTGGCTGGTTTTATACGATTTGTTGATATCATCGAAGGTGAGACAATCGGCATTGAAGAAGAAAGAAAAGGACAAGCTGGAAAACCAGTAGTAATCGAGCACAAAGGTGATAAGCATCCGCAGATTATCATCGAAGACAGTGATAATAAGATACTTGATGTTCACTATCTTCCGGCAGGAGCGAGAATAGAGGTCATTGAGGGACAGAAAGTTCAGGCTGGCCAGTTGCTTGCCCATCAGCCCAGAGCTACCGGTGGCACACAGGATATTACGGGAGGCTTACCGCGAGTTACTGAAGTATTTGAAGCACGCAAGCCCAAAGATCCTGCTGCTATGGCCGAGATTAGTGGTCGTGTCGAGCTCAGAAGTGATAAACGCAAAGGCAAGATGACAATCATAATCAGAAGTGAAAGTGGTATGGAAAAGGAACACCATGTTCCGCGCGATAGACATCTGAATGTTCATACAGGTGATTATGCTGAAGCCGGCGATGCTCTTACAGATGGCCCCTTGGTGCCGCATGATATTCTGCGAATAAAAGGCGAAGAGGCATTGCAAAGATATTTAACTACAGAAATTCAAAATGTCTACCGTTCACAAAATGTTAATATTAACGATAAACATATTGAAATTATATGCTCTCAGATGATGCGAAAGGTAGAAATTGATTCCGTGGGTGATAGTTCATTCTTGCCGGGCGAGGTTGTTGATAGATTTGTGTTCAAAAAAGAGAATGACAGACTTACCAATAATAGCCTTAAGATAGCTGATACCGGAGATGTGACCGATTTCGAGATAGGTCAAATTGTCAGTAAAGAGGAACTGGCCAGCAGTAATGAAAAGATAGAAGGTATTGGTGGTCGCAGCGCCACAGGCAGAAAGCCAAGACCTGCCACCGCCAAGACATTGCTCTTAGGAATCACCAAGGCATCGCTGTGGTCGGAGAGCTTTATAGCAGCAGCCAGCTTTCAGGAAACAACGAAGGTTCTCACTGAAGCATCTTTGGCCGGCAAGATAGATGAACTTCATGGTTTGAAGGAAAACGTAATACTCGGTCACCTGATACCGGCTGGTACGGCTTTCAAACCCCATTTGGACATAAAGGTCAAACATCTTGTTGAAGCTCCACTGCCTAAGGAATTTGAAGAGGTGGCGGAAATCAGAGAAGCGAAAGAGGCCGAAGCAAAAGCTGAGGCTGCAGTTAGGGAAGCGCTGGGTATTGAGTGATTTTAAGAGAGGCTTTTTCTTAGAGCGTCTATGATCTCATTTTTATGCGTTTCATTTAGATGAACATAGTTATTTGTTTTGTTGTTGCCGGTTATTTCCACGCAGCCGCTTGGCTAAATCAGCTATGGCTTTTAGTTCCTGAACATCTAATGGCACTCCGTGCTGATTAAATTCTTCTGCTTCTTCAGAGTCTTCTCTTGATATCTCCTCAGCTTGTGCGCTCTCGATGATTTCGTTTTGGGATTGTTCTGAAACAGCTATCAATGCATCATCTTGTTGCTCCATGTTCTTTTCAGCTGGTTCATCTTTTTCGACATTTTCTTGAGATTTTTCATTAGCAGCAGGAGGCTCGACAGGTGGCTGCTTAATATCTTCTTTGGTTTGATCGCTTAGAGATACTTCCTGTTGAGTCTGTTCCTCGACGGGTGTCGACAAAGCCTGCTGGGGCTCGAGATTTTCCTTAGCAAGTCCACTTTTTGTGGTTTCGTGCTGGGATTGTTTCTCGGTTGTTAACTCCTCGATTTTCTTCTTTAGGTTTTTCTCTGTTTGCTTGCGTTCAGTGATTTCATACTGAAGTTGTTTGTTGGCATTAGTTAACTTGTCTAACTGCTGTTTGTGGTGTTCATCCGTTCGTTTGTATTTGTTAATTTCGTGTTTTAGTTGTCTGATTTGCTCTGTTGCCTTTCTCCATTCTTTTGTGGTTTGCTCCCACCCTTTCCGTTTTTCGGTTGTTCCAGAGGCAAAAGCCATACCATGCTTTTTGCTATCTTTAACTCTCGGATGGCTTGATTCACGACCAGTCAATTTGACGCCGATGATTTCTGAGCGTCTCTTGGTCCGAATCGCATGTATTGGTTTGACCTTTGCCTTGCGCTGTTGTATTGCTATTAGCATTAGCACAATTGTAACTGCTATAGCTATCGTTAGTAGTAGCCATCGTGGTAATCCCAACTCAGAATATAGCCATGAATAAAACTGTGCCAGTTTGTTTAATACGATCTCTATTGTTGCCATAATTCACTTCCAAAGTTCTTATCTTTTGTGAATCTTTTTATGAATCCTGTTTTTTCATTTAGCCTTTGCTTAGTTATTATGAATTTATCTGCCCTGTCTCCCTTTAAATACTTTTCTTAGCACACAACTTGCAATTTATCAATTTATCTGATATGTGTCAAAGATAAAATTCTATCAGATAGTATTGATTACAGCAGTGTTACAAGAATGTTGTCAATAGTGATATGCGAGAACGATGCTCGTGTATTAAATGCAAGGGGTGATAGTTTTCCTTGGGATGATGCCTGGCCTATGCCTATAGAGGTGTCTGTTTGGTTGATTTTTGCGAGTTTGAGGTAAAAATATCCAAGTTTTTGACTTATTTCGAAAATAATTTGCGGTCGAGGCATAAATTTTGTTGGAAATTGCATGGCTAATGCTACAATAGTTGCCCGTTTTATGGATAATTAAAAAAGAGTATTTTAAACCAATAGTTTGGAATTGTAGAAATTATGCCTACTATCAATCAGTTAGTTAGACGTCCAAGAGCTAAATCGAAGGGTCGCAAGCGAGTATCCGATATTAGCGGATCACCGCAGAAACGTGGTGTGTGTTTGATTGTAAGGACTCAGACGCCGAAGAAGCCGAATTCTGCTTTGCGAAAGATTGCCCGTGTTAGGCTGACCAACGGCAAAGAAGTCACAGCTTACATACCTGGTATTGACCATAATCTTCAGGAGCATAGCACAGTTATTATTCGAGGAGGCCGGGTTAGGGACCTTCCGGGTGTGCGATACCATATCGTTCGTGGCGTCTTGGATTGTGCCGGTGTGGCCAATCGAAAACAAGGCAGAAGTAAATATGGTGCAAAAAAGGTAAAATAGAGCAAAGTATTGCCCTTAACTAATACCGATGACGAAATCATAATACTATAACCGGGAATTGAAAATGAAAAGATTTACCGCTTCGAATCAACAATTAAAACCTGATCCAATATATAATAGCAAATTAGTCTCGAAGTTCATTAACTGTTTGATGTTGGGTGGCAAGAAAAGCACCGCACAGAGGATTTTTTATGATGCTATGGACTTGATAGGTAAAAAAGTCAAAGATGCTGAAGCCCTTGAGGTATTCGAGAAAGCAATAAACAACGTAAAACCGTTGATTGAAGTTCGTAGCAAACGTGTCGGCGGGGCCAGTTATCAGGTACCAATGCAGATAAGCGCAAAACGCCAGCAGTCGCTCTCTTTTAGATGGATATTGGATTCATCCAGATCCAAGAAGGGCAAACCAATGTGCCAACGTCTTGCGGCTGAACTACTGGATGCTTATAACGAACAGGGCGGTGCAATGACTACTCGGGAGAATGTTCACAGGATGGCAGAAGCGAACAAAGCTTTTGCTCATTTTGCCTGGTAATAATTGTTATTTACTACTGCCACGGTGAGTTTATGAAAATAACCGTGGCAGTTTTTTTATTTTTTGCTTGTGATTTATCGCTTTTTATCGGGCCACTGTGCATGGCACATAGGTTGCAAAATGGGCGCTCTAACAAAATTACGCAATATTGGGATTATGGCTCATATCGACGCCGGTAAGACAACTGTTACCGAGCGTATACTGTATTATACGGGCAAAATATACAAAATGGGAGAGGTCCATGAAGGAACTGCCGTAATGGACTTTATGGAAGAGGAGCAACAAAGAGGGATTACTATCACTTCTGCCGCGACAAAATGTCCCTGGAAGGGCATTGAAATTAACCTTATTGATACACCAGGGCACATTGACTTTACCGCTGAGGTTGAGAGGTCGTTGCGGGTTCTTGATGGTGCAGTAGCAGTGTTTGACGGCAGCGAAGGTGTGCAAGCGCAGAGCGAGACAGTCTGGAGGCAGGGGCAAAAATATGGTTTACCCTGCCTTTGTTTTGTTAATAAGATGGATAAGGTAGGTGCCGATTTTGAGATGACCGTAGATAGTATACGCGATAAGCTCCTTGCTAATCCGATTGTAGTGCAGATTCCTATCGGTGCAGAGGATTCTTTTAAGGGAGTAGTAGACCTAATCAAGATGCGGGCGGTCTTTTATAAACCCGAAAAGATGGGGGCAATTTTCGAAGAAACTGATATCCCCGCCGAATTACAAGAAATTGCCCATCAAAGTAGAAACCAGATGATTGAACTTGTAGCTGAGTATGATGAGGAACTAATGGATGTCTATGTCCATGATAAGTCAATCGAGACTGATATTATCGTCAGAGCAATCAGAAAAGGGACTTTAAGCAACAATATTCATCCGGTCTTTGTTGGTTCTGCCTTGAAATACATTGGTGTGCAAAGACTGCTCGATGGTGTTGTAGCATATTTGCCTTCTCCATTGGATAAGCCTGTTCTTATAGGACACAAACCAAATAATACTGATAAGGAAGTATCTATCAAATGCGACCCCAATGGCAGCTTAGTGGCGCTTGCATTTAAGATTACAAGCGATGTGCACGGCGATCTATACTTTCTAAGAATATATCAGGGCAGATTGAAGTCTGGCAGTAGAGTCCTGAGTGTAAATCGTAACCGGCGAGAGAATATTACCAGAATATTTGAGATGCACGCCAGCGACCGAAAGGTTTTAGGCTCAGCTAGTGCCGGCGACATTGTCGCGGTTGTAGGATTAAAACAGACACTCACAGGTGATACAATCTGTGATCCCAAAAAACCTGTCTGTTTGCCAAGTATTACGTTTCCCCAGACAGTCATTAATATGTCGATAGAACCTCGAACTGCTGCCGAGAGGATTAAATTGGCAGAAGCAATAGCAGCTTTGAAACGCGAGGACCCCACTTTTGAATGTAAGGTAGATAGCGAAACCGGGCAAACTATTATCAGTGGAATGGGGGAATTACATCTGGAAGTTTTACAGCACAAATTGATACGAGAGAAAGGAGTTGACATAAGGGTAGGCAAGCCGCGAGTTGCTTATAAAGAAGCTATTACAAAATCTGCCCAGGCAGAAGGGAAATTCCTACGTCAAACAGGGGGGCATGGTCAATATGGGCATGTTGTCTTACAAGTTGAGCCGCTTTTGACTAATAATGGTCATTGGAGTAGTGATATCGAGTTTACCTATCATGTCCCTGCTGATGAGATTCCGAGAGAATACATTCCTGATGTTGAAAGGGGATGTAAAGATGCATTGAGTTCAGGTATATTGGCGGGCTATCCTGTTATTGGGGCAAAAGTTACATTAATTGGTGGCTCATTCCATTCTGTGGATTCTTCGGGTCTGGCTTTTGAGCAGGCCGCCGCAATTGCAATTGAAAAGCTGATCAAAGATGCGGGGCCGATTCTGCTTGAGCCGGTAATGCGGCTTCAGGTCGTTGTACCGCAGGCAAATTTTGGAGCAGTTCAGGGTAATTTGCTTGCAAAAAGGGGCATGATCACGAATTGTCGAGTACACGGGAATATGCAGGTAATCGACGCCAAAGCGCCTCTTGTGGAGATGTTTGGATATTCCAGTGAGATTAGGAGTATGACAGCCGGTCGGGGCACTTTTACTATGGAGCCATTGAGCTATGAGAAGATCCCAGAGCAGATTGCTAGGCAAATTATTTTTTAAAAAAAGTGACTTTTTTTGATTTATACCCAAAATATTTTAACATTTTATTGACAATTTCATGTTCGTTTGATAGTTTTAGGGGTTTTCAGCCGTAGCGAGCATCGTCACGGATGACTTTGCGTGAATTAAGTTGGGCTGTGGCAAGTCAGGTAAAACGTAGTCACGGATGGTTAATTGACTTTGTTAGGGGTATAATAAAAGCCCATAAATGGTTTTGAATAAGTCCTGAGACGGGCTAAACCCCAACTCTATAAGGAAGGCGAATTTGACAGTTTGACATTGATTACAAAAAACGGATATGTAAAAATCAGTTATCAAAAGTCAATGAAAAAGGCCTTTCCTGCCAATACCAGATTGATTAAGTATAGCAAATAGCAGAAAAACTATAGGCTTACAAAAAGATTTATTGCTCTTATTACATAAGTTAATATCTGCCAGGTTCTCATGAGTTGGAAATATCATGAATCCTAATTTAGGAATTCAGGCAACGGGCAATATTCTTCTTAAGATTGGGCAAATTTCTAAGGAGTTAGATAGAATTCAGGAAACTGCTTTTGTGCATGTAAATATCTTGTTGCATCCGCTTTTATAAGTGTAACATTGAGCCAGCAGAAGCGCCAAGCAAACTGCAGGTGTGCAAAGGAAAATTATGGCTGCTGAAACAGAAAGAATTAGAATCAAGATGGAATCCTATGATCCCAGGACTCTTGATGCATCTGCTAAAGAGATAGTAGAACATGCTCGAAAGACTAATGCCCGCGTCAGCGGTCCGGTACCGTTGCCTACGCGTGTCGAAAGATATACTGTTTTACGAAGTCCTCATATTGATAAAAAATCGCGAGAGCAGTTTGAATTAAGGACTCATAAACGTCTGATTGATATCCATGAAGCCAATGCGCGAACAGTCGAAGTTTTGAACCGCTTAGTTGTCCCGGCAGGAGTCTTTGTAAGGATTAAGGCCTGATTAGCGAATAGCCGGTCTAAATGGGAAGCAATAGTAATGGTAATGTTGTTAGGAAAAAAAGTTGGAATGACACAAGTTTATGACGAATCGGGCAATTTATTGCCTGTCACTGTCATTCAGGCTGGCCCTTGTGTTGTTATGCAAGTAAAAACGACTGAGAGCGATGGCTATAACGCAGTTCAGTATGGATTCGATGATGTAAAACCTGCACGTAGAAAAAAACCGGAAATCGGACATTCTCAGAAAGCTAATACCGCTCCAAAGAGGTTAGTTAGGGAGATACGGCTACCGGATGATGCAAAACAGCAGCACGAAGTTGGGGATTCTATTACAGTTACAGTCTTTACTGAAGAGCGATTTGTCGATGTAATAGGTACCAGCAAAGGCAAAGGCTTTGCCGGTGTAATGAAACGCCATGGTTTTGGTGGTTTTCCTGCCTCACACGGCACAGAAAGAAAGCACAGGGCGCCAGGCTCAATATCGAGTTTCGCCAGCAATGCCGGTCATGGTGCAGGTCCCAAAAGAGGCAAAAGAATGGCGGGCCATCTTGGTAATTGTCGTGTAACAACGAAAAACCATGAGGTGGTTGCGATAGACGAAGAGAAAAATTTATTGGTTGTTAAAGGTTCTGTACCTGGCCCAGCGGGTGGCTATTGTATAGTCCGAAGCGCCAAAAAGGGAAGTGCTAAGCAAAAGGCGTAAGCAATTCAGCTCTTTTGCGGGAAGATATTTTTTTGGCACTTGGGCAGGGATCGGATACGAGATATTAGAAAATGATTGATTTAGCTGTTTACAACAAAGATGGACAAGAGATTGAGAGCTTAAGGGTTGATGAAGCTGCTTTGGGCGGCAAGATTAGATACCCATTGCTCAAGCAAGCCATTGTTATGTATCACGCTAATAAGCGTGTTGGAACTGCCTCAAATAAAAGTAGAAGTATGGTAGCCGGTTCGGGTAGAAAATTCTTCAGACAAAAAGGCACTGGAAATGCACGTATAGGAAACATAAGAACCGGCAAACGCGTCGGTGGCGGTGTTACCTTTGCCAAGAGCCCCAGAGATTTCGGAAAACGCATGCCTAAAAAGCAAAAAAGATTAGCCAGGGACTCGGCAATATTAGCAAAACTTTTAAGTAATAATGTTGTGGTAGTTGATGGATTGAGTTTTGAGAAACCGCGAACCCGTGATTTTGTGAGTATTTTGAATAACTTAAAGATCGAACGCAGTTGCCTTGTGACAATTAGCTCGATGGATGCTAATCTTTACAAATCAGCTCAGAATGTTCCCAAGGTAGCTGTTATGCCGGTAAACGAATTGAACGCCGGTGAGATCTGCAGATATAGTAAAATGATGTTTACGAAAGAGGCGTTTTTATCCATCTTAAATAAAGATCAGACAAGCAATAATTAGCAGGTATTAGTGTGGATGACTACAATATTATAATTCGGCCTTTGATTACAGAGCAGGGGATGCATTTTGCAAATACAAAAAGTGCATACTGCTTTGAAGTAAATAAAAAAGCTAATAAGGCCCAGATAAAAAATGCTGTGGAGAGGATATATAGCGTCAAAGTGCTAAAAGTCAGAACAGCCAACCGTCCGGGTAAATTTCGCCGTAGAGGCATGACTTCCGGGCAAACTTCGAGTTGGAAAAAAGCTGTTGTGTTTCTGGATCCGGAGTTCCATATAGATTTATTCTAAATACGACAGACGAGATAAGAATTATGGGTATTCGAGTTTATAAACCAACAAGTGCTGGACGAAGAAATAGTTCAGTCAACGATTATAATGAGCTAACGACTGCAAAGCCGGAGAAGTCGCTTTGTAAGCGGATAAAGAAGAATGGTGGAAGAAACCATCACGGTATTACTACCGCTCGGTTTAGAGGTGGTGGAGCGAGAAGAATATACCGTATTATTGATTTTAAGCGTAATAAAGATGGTATCCCTGCGAAAGTAGCGACGATTGAGTATGACCCTAATAGAAATTGTTTCATATCATTATTGCACTATGCTGACGGTGAAAAAAGATATATCTTAGCCCCTCTTGGTCTAAAAACAGGAGAACGGATTGAAAGCGGCTCCATATGCGAACCTAAGATAGGTAATGCGATGCCGTTGGCGGCGATTCCTGCTGGTCTTGAGATTCACAATATCGAAATGAGAGCCGGCCAGGGTGCAAAGCTTGTCAGGGGTGCAGGCAACGCTGCAAGAATTGTAGCAAAAGAGGGTGATTGGGTTACTGTTATATTGCCAAGCGGTGAAATGCGGATGATACGCAAGGAGTGCCGGGCAACAATTGGTCAGTTAAGTAATCCCGACCACCAGAATATTCGGATTGGTAAAGCCGGGAGAAAACGTCATATGGGTCGAAGACCACATGTCAGAGGAAAGGCAATGAATCCTGTTGCTCATCCAATGGGTGGTGGAGAAGGTAGGGCAAACGGAGGAAGACATCCCTGTTCGCCTACCGGCGTGCCGGCAAAAGGTGGAAAAACAAGGAATCCACGGAATCCGAGTAACAAGAGAATTATCCGAAGACGAAAAAGTAAAAGGCAGAAGCAACTGAACATATAATTTGGTTATGAAGAAATAGCACGAGATACGAGAAATGGGAAGATCTCTTAAAAAAGGACCATACGTTGATGACAAGTTGTTTGTAAAGGTATCCAAGCAAGCTGCTTCCGGTTCACATGAACCCATAAAAACATGGGCAAGGAGATGTACTATTGTTCCTGAGTTTGTCGGGATGACATTTTTGGTCCACAATGGAAAAATATTTAATAAGGTTTTTATTACAGAGGATATGGTTGGGCACAAACTTGGTGAGTTTTCAATTACAAGGACTTTCAAGGGTCATTCAAGTAAGAAAATTAAGTAGTAAACAGCCGTTGTTAGCAATTACGAGAAGCAGGATATGTTAAGTGCTGAGAAGCTAAAACAACTTAGTCAGGAAAGGCAGATTAATATCGAGCAGATTGCCAGACATCTTGTAAGAGCAGGACGTGATCACAAAGAGGCGGTAGCATCTGTCAAAAACTGGCAAAAAGCTCTTTTCAAGCCTCAACCTAATGCAGATGATATTCGGCGCTTAGCAGCCGCTTTGTCTGTTGAAGTGAATGATTTAGTCGATTGGCGGTCCTCTTATCGTTTTGCACCAATTTCGGCACGAAAGGCGCGATTAGTCGCTCAATTGATAGCCGGTCGAAGCGTTCAGGATGCAATGGATATCTTGAAGTTCACAAGAAAACGCGCTGCCGCGATGATGGACAAAGTCTTGAAAAGTGCCGTTGCAGATGCGGATGAGCAGCAGGCTGATGTTGATAATCTCTATGTATGCTCTGCCCGTATCGATGATGCAGGAATCCGTATTGGTACAAAAAGATGGATAGCAAAAGACAGAGGCAGAGCGCATCCTATTCGTAAAAAGGCCTGTCACATACACATAACTGTAACGCAGTTGTAACAAGAAAGAAAAGTAATACGTTATACGATAACCGAAATTATGGGACAAAAAACTTCACCAATAGGTTTTAGAACGGGAATAACGCTTGGGTGGCAGAGCACTTGGTTTGCTCCCAAGGCCAATTACGGCGAATTCCTTGTTGAGGACCAAAAAATCCGTGAGTATATCGACAAAAGATTTAACCGCAGTGTGCCCAAAGGTGCAGTAGCGAAGACTCAAATAATCCGCACACGTAACGAAGTAAAAGTGACATTGCATAGTGCTCGACCTGGTGTGGTTATCGGTCCCAGAGGCGGTGAGGTTGACAAGTTACGTGAAGAGCTTGAAGAGATGACAGGCCGGAAGATAGGCGTTAATGTCATCGAGATTAAGGAGCCTGAACTCAATGCCACTTTAGTAGCCGAAGCGATTGCTGAGCAATTAAGTAAGCGGGCATCATTCAGACGTACGATGAAGCAATTTTGTGAAGCGGCTATTAATGCCGGTGCTAAAGGAGTGAAGATTATCTGCTCGGGGCGACTGGCCGGATCGGAAATGGCCAGAAAGGAAACACAGAAGCTTGGCAGCATTCCCTTGCATACGCTCGAAGCTAACGTTGACTATGCTGTGGCGATATCAAGAACGACATATGGAGCAATTGGAGTTAAAGTCTGGATTTATAAAGGAAAGTTCGGCGAAGAAAATGAGCAGGACTATCGCCGTCATCGGCGTCGTCCACCAAAGCGTGTTGTTTCTGGGCCCGCGGGAGGTAGACGGGGTGCTGTGAAGAGCAAGGAGCATAAGGGCACTATAAAAACTGAAGAGGCCGCTTCACCGGCAGAAAATGAGAAGAGTGAATCTAATTAATATGCGGCAGGCAGGCTGAATAAACTTTTTTAAATAGATGTTTTAAGAAGGTAGAAAAAAGATGGCAATGATGCCAAAAAGAGTTAAATTTCGCAAGAGCCAACGCGGCAGAATGAAGGGCAATGCATCTCGTAGCAACTTTGTAGCGTTTGGCGAATACGGCTTGCAGGCTCTGGAAATAAGTTGGATAACAGCAAGGAATATTGAAGCTGGTAGAGTTGCAGCAACTCATTTTTTGCATCGTGAAGGCAAGGTTTACATAAGGCTGTTTCCACATAAGCCGGTCAGTTCCAAGCCGTTGGAAACGCGAATGGGCAAAGGTAAAGGTGAGCCTGAGTTTTGGGTCGCCAGAGTCAGGCCCGGACAGATTTGTTTTGAGATCGGCGGAGTTAGTGAAGAGGTAGCAAAGCAAGCGCTGGTCAGGGTGGCTCACAAAATGCCGATTAGATGCAGGTTTGTAAAAAGAAGACATTTACTGTGAAAGAAAGCTTTGAGATGAAAGCGCAGCAATATAGAGAGATGAGTCCGGATGAGCTCGAGAGCAAACTGGAAGAGCTTGAAAGGCATTTGTTTGATTTGCGCTCGCAAGCAGTTACAGAGAAACTGGAGAACTCAAAAGCTATTATTAATGTTAAGCGTGATATTGCCAGGGTTAAAACTATAGTGCGTGAAGGCAAATAGTTATTCCGCATTTTTTTGAAGACTGGGAATTAAGGATGCAGGATCAAAAACTAAAAACTTTAACTGCCGTAGTAATGGGCAAGAGTGGAAATAAAAGTGTCAAAGTTGCGATTGACTTCAAGGTCAAGCATCCAAAGTATGGTAAATATATAAAGCGTAGATCGAAACTGGCTGTTCATGATGAGCACAATCAAAGTGAGGTCGGTGACCTCATTGAGATTGTTCAATCCAGGCCTCTTAGCAAGACCAAGAGCTGGCGTCTTGTGAGGGTAGTGGAGAAAGCTTCTCAGGCATGAGTTGAGAAACGAGACGATGGTCCAGCAGGAAACAATGTTAGATATAGCCGACAACTCAGGAGTCAAGTCGGCATTGTGCATAAAAGTTCTTGGAAAAGGTGGATCCCGAGGCAAGATGACTCGGCCTTTTGCCAGCGTGGGAGATGTAGTCTGTGTTGCAATAAAAAAGTCACTACCGAGTTGTCAGTTAGACGACAAGAAAGTGCATAAGTGCGTTATTATTCGCACCAAGAGCCCTGTTAAACGCCCGGACGGCAGCTATGTGAGGTTCGACAGCAATGCTGCTGTGATGATTGACAACGACGGTAATCCAATAGGAACGCGAATTTTTGGTGCAGTAGCTCGTGAGCTTCGCGAGAAAAACTATATGAAAATTATCTCATTGGCGAGCGAGGTAGTCTGATTTTGTAAAGCGCTAAGCGATATAGGAAAAACTGGATGTAGTTTTATGGCTTTGCATATAAAAAAAGGTGATATGGTAGAAATTATAGCTGGCGACCACAAGGGAGCTACTGGTAGAGTATTGCGCGTGATACCTGACAAGAACAGCGTTGTTGTCCAGGGGCACAATATAGTGAAAAAGCATGTTCGGCCATCGCGCAAGAATCCTCAGGGGGGCAGGATCAACATTGAACAACCGATACATATTAGTAATGTCTTGCCCATAAGTCCGAAAAGCTCCAGAGGCAGTAAAGTACGTTATCGAGTAGAAGAAGATGGCAGTAAGAAACGCCTCGCTGCCAATAACGTGGAAATTGGTGTTGTTAGAAAGGCAAAATAATCGATAGTGAATGGTTGGTCATTAAACACTAATCGGCCAATTGAATAATCAGAGATGTGGGATGGCGCGTTTAAGAGAATTATATAAATCAAAGATAGTTGCAGAGCTGACCAAAGAGTTTAGTTATAAAAATCCGATGGCGGTGCCGCGGATGGAAAAGATCATTGTCTCTATGGGTTTGGGTAGAGCCATACAAGACAAGAAATTTCTGGAGCTGGCTAAAAAGGATTTGATGATGATTACCGGTCAGTTACCAGTTGTTTGCAAAGCCAAAAAGAGCGTCTCGAACTTCAAACTGCGTGAAGGGATGGAAACGGGTTTAAAAGTCACTGTTCGGGGTGTTAGAATGTATGAATTTATGGATAGACTCATTAGTCTTGCGATCCCACGGGTAAGAGACTTTCGAGGTCTTAACCAGAACAGTTTTGATGGTAGAGGCAATTATTCAATGGGCCTATCTGAGCAGAGTGTTTTTCCCGAAATCAACGCTGCAAAGATTGAGTTTCAGCAGGGTATGAATGTAACCTTTGTAACAACGGCGAAAACAGATCATGAAGCCAGAACAATGCTTGAACTTTTTGGTATGCCCTTCAGGAAGAGCCAAGAGTAAAATGAGATTGGAGCATATGAATGTCAACTAAAGCATTAGAAAACAAGGCAGAAAAGAAACAGAAATTTCGTGTGAGACAATATACACGCTGCCAGCTTTGTGGCAGAGCGAAAGCCGTTTATCGCAAATTTAAAATATGTCGCATTTGCTTTAGGACATTGGCCAACGAAGGGAAAGTACCGGGAGTCAAGAAAGCCAGTTGGTAAGGGAAGCTGTATAAAGTATAGATTGTAATTTTATAAACGATTTACGAGATACGATAACCGAGATATAAAATATGAGTTTGAGTGATCCAATAGCCGATATGCTGACGAGAATTCGCAACGCTACTCGGGTAGATAAAGGAGATGTTACAATTAAGGCTTCAAATATTTGCGAAGGCATAGCGACTGTTTTAAAGAACGAAGGCTATATCGAGGATTTTGACCGAATCGATGACAGTAAGCAGGGCATACTGAGAATTATGTTGAAATATGATCAGGATGGCCGGCCTATTATTAAGGAATTGACAAGAACAAGTAAACCCGGCCGCAGAGTTTATGCATCTGTTGATAAATTACCGCGCGTTTTGGCTGGCATGGGTATAGCAATCGTATCGACAAGTAAAGGTGTCATGAGTGACAGAAGTTGCCGCGAGGCCAATATCGGCGGCGAAATTCTTTGTACGGTAAGCTGATGAGTCGCATTGGAAATAAACCTATTAACATACCCGCAGGGATTAAAGTTGAGCAGAAAGGTCTGTCTATTAAGGTTTCGGGTCCCCTCGGCCAGCTTCAGATGGACTCTCACCCACGGATAAAGGTAACAGTTGATGAGACTGAAAAGAAAATATTGGTTGAAAATGATCGTCCCCAAAACCGACAGAATAGGCAGTTGCACGGTACAATGCGGGCTTTGATAGCCAATATGATTACCGGTGTCAGCAAAGGTTTTGAAAAAAAGATGGAAATATTCGGAACCGGATATAGTGTTAAGGATCAAGGTGGGAAGCTGGTTTTCCAGGTTGGCTACAGCCATCCCGTAGAGTGTGTGATACCAGAGGGTATCACGGTAAAAATCGATGTAAGTGCAACCAGGGGTAACGACGTACCCGCCAAGTTCTCGCTTTCGGCGATAGACAAATCACTGTTAGGGCAGTTTGCTGCTGATATACGAAAAATAAGACCCCCGGAACCCTATAAGGGCAAGGGTATCCGTTATGCAGATGAACAGGTACGGCGTAAGGCCGGAAAAGCGTTTGCCTCGGGAGCAGCTTAATATGGGAACTGAAAAAATCAAAAAAGCGGCACTGAGACGTAAATATCATGTACGAAAGAAGGTCTTTGGGACTCCAGACCGACCTCGGCTGTCGGTATTTCGCTCCAATAAGCATATTTACGCCCAGATTATAGATGATACAGCAGGGGCGACACTTGCATCGGCAAGTACAAAGACAAAAGCACTACAGGGCCAATTGTCAAACTCTGGCAACAAAAAAGCTGCAGAAATTATTGGTGAAGCTGTTGCTAAACAAGCTCTTGGTGTTGGCATTAAGTGCGTTTGCTTTGATAGAAATCAATATAAGTTTCATGGCAGAGTCGGTGCTCTTGCCGAAGCGGCCAGAAAAGCAGGGCTGGTGTTTTGATCAGTGGCAACGATAAAGTTTGGAGAAAAAATTGGCAGTAGAACCCGTTAAAATATCAGACCACGAAGAAAAGCCACTGGAAGATACAGTTGTAAAAGTATTTCGTTGTTCCAAAGTGGTCAAGGGTGGTCGACGATTTAGTTTCGCGGCATTGGTTGTGGTTGGTGACCGAGCAGGTGCAGTGGGAGTTGGCTATGGCAAAGCTAATGAAGTGCCACAGGCGGTCGAGAAGGGCGTAAAAGATGCCAAAAAGAATTTATGCAGGATAGCTTTGGATAAGAGGACAATTCCCCATAAGATAGAAGGCAAGTATAGAGCTACGAAGATAACGCTGGTCCCGGCCAGTCCTGGTACCGGAGTTATTGCGGGCTCGAGTGCTCGGGCAGTCCTTGAATATGCCGGTGTGCAGGATGTTCTTACAAAGGTTTACGGAAGCACTTCTGCTAAAAATGTAGTCAAAGCTACACTGGATGGCTTACTGAAATTACGCAGTAAAGAAATGGTTGAATCTCTTCGTGGAGTGGCAATTAAGATTTAGTAATTGCCGATTAACGATCGGGTGACTTTAATGTTAAATCATGAAATAACATCTATTGCAGGTAAACATACCAGACGTCGCCGTCTCGGTAGAGGCACGGGTAGTGGTTATGGTAAGACTTGTGGTCGGGGCCATAAAGGCAGCGGCAGCAGAGCCGGCTCAACCGCTGTATCTCTATCTGAAGGCGGACAAATGCCACTATTTCGCCGATTGCCTAAGCGGGGTTTTAATAATTATAAATTCGCTAAACGCTGTGAGATTATTAACATCTGGCAGTTGGAAAGATTTAATGATGGTGCTGCTGTAGGGCTGGAACAATTATCTGATGCCGGATTGATTGGTAAAAATACGAGCAAAGTCAAAATCCTCGGCAAGGGAAATCTGACAAAAAAGCTGCAGGTGACTGCTCACAAATTCAGTAAAACCGCCGAACAGAAGATCGTAGCTTCCGGCGGCAAAGCAAACCTTGTAACACGTCGCGAGTGATGTGTGAAGTAAAATGCGAGCGACTTGATGCGAGTGACGAAATATGCTTGGAGCAATATTTAATATATTCAGGATTCGGGACCTGCGCAACAAAATCATTTTTACTGTTGCGCTGTTGATAATATACAGGGTTGGTTTCCATATCCCTGTTCCCGGTTTTGACCAGTCTAAAATATTGGATGCGGCAACACAATCAGATACTCCGCTTGGTAGGGCAGCTGAATATATGCAGATGTTCACGGGTGGAACACTGAGTAAAAGCAGCTTGTTCGGACTGGGAATTATGCCCTATATTACCGCCTCGATTATTCTTATGCTGTTGGGTGAGGTTATTCCCGCTTTGAAGAAGTTGCGCCAGGAAGGCCAAACGGGTCATAAAAAGATACAGGAGTACACGCGCTACTTGACCGTTTTGATTTGTGTAATTCAATCTATGATGTTTATGAAGTGGTTAGGAGGAAGCAGGTTGACCTATGTCGGTATGGAGAAACAGGCAATTTTAATGGGTGTCGTCGGTATGACGGCCGGCACCATCTTTTTGATGTGGCTCGGCGAGCAAATAGATGAATACGGCATAGGC
>CAZFOQ010000042.1:21365-28522 GCA_964520535.1 uncultured Pirellulales bacterium
GGCATAGGCAATGGAATTAGTTTGATTATTATGGCCGGGATCATTTCTCGAATACCGGGAACGATAGTGACGGTGTGGCAGAATACGGACTTTACCCTGACCGCACCGCCTGGTAGCTATGGCCCGGCGAAAATATTGTTTCTGGCAGCGTCATTTGTATTCGTAGTTGCCGGTGCAATTCTGATAACTCAGGGCCAGCGCCGAATACCGATTCAGCAAGCCAAGCAAATGCGTGGTCGCAGAATGACTGTCGGTGGCAGAAGCTATTTGCCGTTACGGGTCAATCATGCCGGAGTAATGCCGATAATCTTCGCATCGAGTTTTATGATGTTTCCGCCGATTATCATTAGTCAATTAGCAGGAAGGTTCCCTCGGTCGGGATTTCTTGGAACTATAAACGCCGCTTTCAGCTATAATGCTTATACCTATAATGTCTTGTATATGTTATTGATATTTTTGTTTGCTTATTTTTGGGTAACAGTCCAATTTCAGCCCAAGGAACTGGCCAAGAACCTGCGGGATTCAGGAAGCTTCATCCCGGGACTTCGACCCGGGCGAAGGACCGCTGAATATCTGGAAACTGTAATGACAAGAATAACTTATTTCGGAGCTACATTTTTAGCCTTAATTGCTGTTATACCGATTGTGATTTCAGCAGCCTTGGGAATTGAACAAAGGATAACAATGTACCTTGGTGGAACCGGTTTATTGATTGTTGTAAGTGTCTCGCTAGATCTGGTTCAGAAGATCGAGGCAAACCTTTTAATGCGAAGTTACGATGGCTTCAGTGGTGCCGGCAGGATAAAAGGAGCGTATTCATGAGGATAGTGTTATTAGGCGCCCCAGGTTCAGGTAAGGGTACTCAGTGTAAACAGATATTTACGCGATATGACCTGCTCCATTTGTCCAGCGGTGATATCTTGCGGCAAGAAAGAGCTTCGGGCAGTGTGTTAGGGAAAAAGGCCCAGAGTTATATGGATTCAGGTGCGCTTGTGCCGGATGAGATTATAATTGAGATGATGGCTAAAGCGATAGAGAAAGCACCTGATGCCGGTTTCATCCTGGATGGTTTTCCCAGAACCGTTAACCAGGCCGTAGAACTTGATAAGTCCTTGGCTAATGCCGGTCAGACAATTGATATTGTTTTGAACTTGGAGGTAGATGAAGGTGTTGTAGTAAATCGAATTACGGGAAGAAGAAGTTGTCCGAAGTGTGGTGCGGTTTACCACATTGAAAACTTAAAGCCAAAGGCAGCAGGTCTATGTGACAACGATGGCACCCCGCTTGTTCAACGGCCTGATGATACGCCCGAGGTAGTGGCGAATCGTCTTGAAACTTACCACGAGCAGACAGAACCGCTGGTGGATTACTATAAAAACAACAGTACTGTTTTTGATATCGATGCTGACAGGAACGCCGACGAGGTAAAGGCTGCAGTTTTTGACAAGTTGGATGCCTTGGTCACAACGTGAAGCGCTAATTGTGAATATAAACACGAGCTATGAACTAAGAGATACGAAATTAAATGGCTATAACGCTTCGCAGTCGAAGAGAAATTGATTTAATGCGTAAAGCAGGTGCTGTTGTAGCAGATGTTCTTTTAAAACTAAAGGAGATAGCAGAGTCGGGAGTGACTACCGCTCAGTTGGATAATGTGGCCTCGGAAATGGCTGCTGATGCCCGAGTTGAGGTTTTATTCAAAGGAGTTCGTTCCTCCTTGTCTAAAATCCCGTTTCCTGGTGCAATTTGTGCTTCGTTAAATGAGCAGGTTGTTCACGGAATACCCTCTGAGAAAACAAAGCTCAGGAACGGAGATATTCTCAGTATTGATTTTGGCGTCAGACTTGAAGGTTATTGTGCGGATGCTGCAGTTACAATTGCCATCGGTGATATTTCCGAAGACAAACGCGCATTGATGGATGTGACAAAGCGTATTCTTGATACTGCAATAACAAAATCTGCTCCGTCTGTCAGGTGGTCTCAGATAGCTGCCGAGATGCAGCAACTTGCTGAATCCGCAGGATTTTCTGTAGTAAGAGACTTTGTTGGCCATGGTATTGGCAGGAAAATGCATGAAGAACCGAGATTGCCAAACTTTGTCAGCAGGGAGTTACTGGCAAATGACATTGTTCTGGCCGAAGGAATGGTTTTGGCCGTTGAGCCGATGATAAACGCCGGTTCATGTGCCGTGAGAACACTGCAAAATGGATGGACTGTGGTGACAAGAGACGGTAAATACTCGGCTCATTTTGAACACACAATTGCGATAGTGGAAAACGGTTGTGAGGTGTTAACCGTAATGAGGCAGTGAATTACGTCTTTAACGAAACGCTAATCACAGATTAAGAAGTAAAAAAATGGCAAAGAAGGACACAATAAGGCTACAAGCTACGGTGACCGATGCTTTGCCGAATGCGATGTTTAGAGTAGAGCTTGAGAACGGCCATAAGGTTTTGGCGCATGTTTCGGGTAAAATGCGAATGAATTTTATTCGGATTTTGCCGGGCGATACAGTTGTAGTTGAAATGTCGCCTTATGACTTGAATAGAGGCCGAATAGTTCTCCGGAATTAGTCAGGGCTTGAGTAATATTAAATGGGAATATGTCTTGAGTTACTAACTAAGGTCATAAAAATAGGTATGAGAGATGAAAGTTAGAAGTTCTGTAAAACGTATATGTGAGAATTGTAAGATTGTCCGTCGCAAAGGCGTTGTGCGGGTGATTTGTACTAATCCACGACACAAACAACGCCAGGGTTAACTGAATTCTAAGGTAAGAGTTTGTTGACTTGAAGAGCTATTAATTGAAGGCTAAGAACTAAAAAAGGAGCTTATATGCCGCGTATTGTTGGTGTTGATATACCCAACGACAAATCCATATGGATTTCGCTGACTTATATTGTTGGTATAGGTAAAAAAACTTCTGAGCAGATTCTAAAAGAAGCCGGAATCGAGAAAAGCACAAAAGCTGGCAAGCTAAGCGAAGATGAGCTTAGTCACATAACCCAGATTATAGACCGGGATTGCATTGTTGAAGGCCAGCTTCGCAGGCAGGTTTCTCAGAATATAGCTCGGTTGCGTGATATAGGTTGTTACAGAGGAATTCGTCACAGAAGAGGTCTTCCCGTTCGTGGCCAGTGTACTCAAAGTAATGCACGCACTCGTAAAGGCCCAAGAAAAACAGTCGCAGGCAAGAAGGGTGTAAAGGAAAAACGCTAAAAAATCATTTGATTAGGATAAATAGGTTATACGAGTAAAATAATGGCGAAAAAGACAAAGCGTAAAGTACGAAAAAATGTCGTCAGGGCTATTGTCCACATAAAAGCGACGTTCAATAATACTTTAATCACAGTGACAGATTTGGACGGAAATACAGTCTGCTCAGGTTCAGCTGGTTGTGTGGGTTTCAAAGGCTCTCGCAAAAGTACTCCTTTTGCTGCTCAGAGAGCAGCACAACGTTGTGCCAATACAGCTATGCGTAATGGTGTACGTGAAGTTGAAATCCGCGTTAAAGGGCCTGGTTCCGGTCGTGAATCTGCCATATCGGCTCTACAACAGGCTGGATTGCGTATCGCTTCGATAGAAGATGTTACTCCCCTTCCGCATAATGGTTGTAGGCCACCGAAGAGAAGAAGAGTGTAAACATAAATATACCATTTTTTGGAGATAAATAAGACAGATGGGACGTTATTTGGGTTCATCTTGTAAACACTGTCGTCGTGAGGGAGTGAAGCTCATGCTCAAGGGCATCAGGTGTGAGACGGCTAAGTGTCCGGTTGAGAAAAAACAACGTAATCTGGCTCCCGGGATGCACGGGTGGCGCAGAGGCAGGGCAAGCGAGTATGGTGTTCGGTTACGTGAAAAGCAGAAGGTTAAAAGATACTATGGTATCCTTGAGCGGCAGTTTATGAGATGTTACCGTCGGGCTGAGCGGATCAGGGGTAATACCGGCGAAACTTTGTTACAATTGTTGGAAAGACGTTTGGATAACGTCGTGTATAAGTTAAATTTTGCACCGTCACGCAAGGCCGCAAGACAGCTAATTGCTCATGGTCATATTTATGTGAACGGACGCAAGGTTAATATTAGCGATTATACTGCGAAAATCGGTGATAAAATAACATTAAAGGGTACCGATAAGAGCGTAAAAAAAGTGAAGGAACAATTAGAGAGCAACCCGAATTTTACTACACAAGGCTGGTTGCAATTAGCCAGAGAAAAACCTGAAGCTACTGTTGTTGCATTACCTTCTCGTGATGATGTCCAGATCCCTGTTGAAGAGCAGTTGGTTGTGGAGTTTTGTTCAAGATAAACAAGGAATTTTAGTGTTTTTAATGTTGAGTTCCGGTCGGACCTTATTTTGCGGTACATTGCAAAACAAGATATTGGTTGGCTCAAAGATTATTAGAGGAGACATGCATGCGAGTTACATGGCGTGGATTAGAACTGCCGACTCGTGTTGAACGGGACACGATAGTATCGAGCGATAATTATGGCCGATTTTTTATCGAGCCTTTCGAACGTGGTTTCGGTACCACTATTGGTAACAGCCTCAGACGCATATTACTTTCCTCTTTGGAAGGTAGTGCCGTAACATCTATCAAGATTTCGGGCGTTAATCATGAGTTCAGCTCGATAAAAGGGGTGATGGAGGATGTTACTGATATCATCTTGAATATAAAGAGTCTTATTATTCGGCTCCACAGCCCGGGACCGAAAACAATGAATGTTTCGGCAAACAAGGCCGGTGTTCTAACCGCAGCCGATATAGTTGCTGACCCGGCAATTGAAGTAATTAACAAAGATCTGGTGTTGGCAACTTTGACCGAAGATGTAAATTTTAACATGGAAATGGTTGTTGAAAATGGTCGTGGCTATATACCGGCCTCTGAACGAATCCAGGACACTGACAGATTCGATCAGGAAATCGGGAGGATAATCCTCGACGCCGTATATTCTCCGGTCACGCGGGTACGATACACAACAGAGAACACACGTGTAGGTCAGCGAACAAATTACGACAAGCTTATTCTGGAAATTTGGACAAACGGAACAATCACACCTGAAATGGCACTTGTTGAAGCTGCAAAGATTTTACGAAAACACGTAAATCCATTCGTACAGTATTTCGAGCTCGGGGAAGAGACAGTTACCGCCTCTCAGATTAGTGAAGAAGTAGAATCGGAAGAACAGGCAGTGAATGAGGAATTAACCCAAAAACTGGCTATGCCAATTCAAGAGTTGGAGCTGTCGGTAAGAGCCAGTAACTGTCTTGAATCTGCCAAGACCGAAACCGTAGGGCAGTTAGCAAAGATGACAGAGGCAGATTTGCTGAAGATTCGCAGCTTTGGTAAAACGTCGTTGCGGGAAATTAAGAGGAAGCTTGCCGATATTGGCTTATCTTTAGGTATGACCGATATTAATATATAATTGAAAGTTAGATTTGATAAAAGTTTCAGGCAGTATTGCTTGATAAGAGGATTTTGATGATATGCGTCATAAAGTAGCAGGACGTCGGTTGAGTCGAACCAAGGAACATCGTCTGGCAATGCGGCGAAATTTGGTCGCATCGCTCATCCAGCACGAGACGATCTCAACAACGATGGAAAAAGCAAAAGAAGTAAAACCTTTTGCCGAGAAGTTAATTACGTTGGCCAGGAAGGGTACGTTGCCGGCCAGACGTCGGGCCATTGCTTTGCTTGGAAATCGCGATATCATAGATAAAGAAGATGGCCGAGAAGTAAAAAAGGGAACGATAATTGGAAAGTTGTTTAGCGAAATCGGCCCCAGATATCTTGATAGACCAGGTGGGTACACAAGAATTATCCGGTTGTCTTTGCGAAGATTGGGTGATAACGGTCAAATTGTCTTGCTCCAACTGGTAGGTTTGGACGAGAGCGCGAAAAAAGAATCTAAAACCACTCGTAAAAAACGCTTTGGCAGGAAAGTAAAGAAGGCTGCCGAAACTAAACAGACCACCGAAGCCAAGGAAGCGGCTGAGGCTCAGGAGTCTGCCGAAGCGGAAGAAGCTACAGATACACAAAATTCCCAAGAAAAGGCCGATAGCAATCAGTAATCCATAAATTGCGAGATTCCTTTATCATGAGTGCGGATGATTGCCTTTTTTGTAAGATGGTAGCCGGTCAGATTCCGGTTACAAAGATTTACGAAGACGAGGTTGTTCTTGCTTTTTTGGATATTAGTCCAATAAGCGATGGTCATACCTTAGTGATACCAAAGCAGCACTTTGAAAAATTACATAGCTGTCCAGGTGAGCTTTTAGCTCAGGTTGCTTCGCGTCTCGGAAAAATCACGGGGGCTGTATCTGCCGCTATGAATTCGGACGGCTATAATGTGCTATGCAATAATGGAAGAGCAGCTAGCCAGATTGTTGGGCATTTACATTTTCATATAATCTGCCGTAATACAGGCGATGGCCTATTCAGTCGTTGGCCTTCTTATGAATATCAGGTCGGGCAGATGGAATCTATTGCTGCTCAAATTCGCGAAAATTTATGAATTTGTTGTGTAGGTATTGATAAAAATAACTTTTTATGGTATTTTTTTTATAGGTTTCGGATAATCGTTATTTGTGACTGTATGAGACAGTTCTTTGTAATTTGTATTTCAGTTATTATTTTGTATGAATCGATTATCGCGGGGTAGAGCAGTCTGGTAGCTCGTCGGGCCCATAACCCGGAGGTCGGAGGTTCGAATCCTCCCCCCGCTATTAACGTAAAGCAAGCAGGAGCAGTACTTTAGCTGCTCCTGCTTTTTTATGTTTTTTGGGTGACTGTACCTAAATTGTACCTGTAATTTGCACGTCATCCAGAAGACATCCCCACAGAGACAGCCTCTGATATACTCAAGACATGGTTTCATGTGAGTTGAGATGAGAAGATTCGAATCGTTCTTGAAGGATTGCGGGCAGAGACACCCATAGCAGGATTATCAGTAGAAGGATGAAGAAACGCCACTATGGGCAGGTAGTGCCCATAGAGGATATAGAGCGTATATTCGGTTTTGTGAACTCCATAGTCCGCGTGGCGTGTATTTGCCGCCATATTACTCTCGGAAAGGAAAAACGCTACTGTTACGGGATAAGGGGTGCATCTGTATTTTGTAGGTAGATTTTCATGCAGCCAAGGGCTTTTTCTT
>CAZFOQ010000043.1:0-27773 GCA_964520535.1 uncultured Pirellulales bacterium
AATCGTCTCCTAATTTGAAGGCATTTTTGTCTCATTTTTGCTGAAGACGTACAATTACAGTTTAGCTGGAACAGTGCTAAATTTTATAAAAAGTAATGTCCATAATGGTTTTTATTACAATAAAGAGCAATTTTTGAAAGAAAAAGTGGTTTTGCTCTTGCATTTTTTCAACAAAATCTTATATTCATGTTTTTGCTTTCGCATGTTAATAATATTGAACAGTTAATGCTAACTAAGCATTTGAAGGGTATAATCGATGTCAAGAGAGTGTTATTTTACCGGCAAGCGAACGGTATCCGGCAGAAGTATCTCCCGGCGTGGTAAGGCGAAACATCTGGGCGGGGTCGGTCGAAAAGTAACCGGTGTTACTAAAAGGAAGTTTAAGCCGAATATACAAAAGGTCCGTGCCGTTATTGATGGCAAGATCTGTAGAATCAAGGTATCAGCCAAAGCTATCCATATGGGGCTTATTCAGAAGCCACAAAAGCGAGATTACAAGCCCGCTGAGAAGGCTACAGGCTGATATAGCCATTTTTCCGGAAAAGATATTCATTACAGCGGGGCGAATTCTGCCTCGCTTTTTATTTGGACAGGAACAAGTATAGTGGCACAAAAGATTGACCAGATACAGGTTCGAAAAGTTGCCAAGCTCTCTCGCCTGGAATTGACCGATCAGGAGGTTCAGGAATTTACCGGCCAGTTGGGCGCAATTCTTGATTACGTGGAAAAGATGAACGAGCTGGATACCGACAATGTTAAGCCTCTGGCACACTGTCTGCCGATTAGCAATGTTTTTCGCCAGGATGGTATTAAGGAATCGCTTGGAACGGAAAAAGCCTTAGCCAATGCTCCGCAGCGAGATGGGGCTTTTTTCAAAGTGCCGAAAATCCTCGATGACAGCTCCGGCGCGTAAAAACTGCTATAAAAAATATGGAAGAACTAACTGCCAAAGAATTACGAGATGAGATTGCTGCAGGCCGGATAAGCAGCGTTGATGCGACTAAGGCTGTTTTCGAGCGGATACGGAAATTCGAGCCGGCCATTGGTGCCTATATCAGCACTTTTCAGGACATGGCACGGGAGAAAGCTGCTGATATTGATCGGCGGATAGCTGCCGGTGAGCCGGTGGGACAATTAGCAGGAGTACCAATTGCAGTAAAAGACGTTATGTGCACGACTTTCGGGGCTACTACATGTGCTTCTAAGATATTGGAAAATTTCCATGCCCCCTATAACGCCACTGTAGTGGAAAAACTATTGACCGCAGATGCGGTTATCATAGGCAAAACGAATATGGATGAGTTTGCAATGGGTTCGAGCACGGAGAACTCGGGCCTCAAGCAGACTGTAAACCCATGGGATACAACTCGAGTGCCGGGCGGAAGCAGTGGCGGCTCTGCAGCGGCTGTAGCAGCAAGGCTATGTTCTGCCGCTCTTGGATCCGATACGGGCGGCTCTATCCGCCAGCCCGCCGGTTTTTGTGGCGTGGTGGGCTTGAAGCCGACTTATGGAAGAGTTTCGCGGTTCGGACTTGTCGCATACGGTTCGAGCCTCGACCAGATCGGGCCGATTACAAGGACCATTGCTGATTCGGCGTTAATGATGAATGTTATAGCAGGTCACGACCCAGCCGATAGTACCAGCGTTGAAGAAACGAAAGCTCCCGTTATTGATTATCTGGAAAAGCTCGATACGCCGATAGACGAACTCAAAATAGCAATTGTGCCGCAATTCAATGCCGGTGCCGACGAGCAGGTACAAGAAGCTTTAAGCGAGGCAATAAATATATACAAAAAGCTCGGAGCCCAAATCATAGAAGTACAAATGCCTCATCTGGATTATGCGATTGCCGCTTATTATGTTATTGCCACAGCCGAGGCATCGAGCAACTTAGCTCGATATGACGGCGTACATTACGGTCATCGTACGGAAAATCCCCAGGATTACATTGAAGTCTATTCGAAGTCCCGTGCCGAGGCGTTCGGCAAAGAGGTCAAGAGACGAATCATGCTCGGGACATATGCACTTTCGAGCGGCTATTACGATGCGTATTACCTCAAGGCACTAAAAGTCAGGAACTTAATACGCGGCGATTCTACCGCCGCTTTTGAGAAATGCGATTGCATTATGATGCCGGTTGCCCCTACGACCGCATTTAAAATCGGCGAGAAGGTCAATGACCCGCTGCAGATGTACCTGTCGGATATTTATACGATAGCTGCCAATTTAGCCGGCATCCCGGGAATCAGTATCCCATGTGGATTGGATGATAAAGGCCTGCCGATTGGTTTACAGATTATGGCTCCGGCCTTTGGAGAAGAGAAATTGCTGCGGGTGGCAAGAATGTTCGAAGCTCAGACGGATTGGTATAAGAAAAAACCGCCGATGATTGATTAAGTAATGGCTGATTTACAATACAAAGTGATAGTTGGATTGGAAATTCACGTACAACTGTGCACTAAGAGCAAGATGTTTTGCGGCTGTGCTGTGGAATTCGGCGCCGAACCGAACAGCAGGGTCTGTCCGGTATGCCTGGGAATGCCCGGTGTTCTGCCGGTGATGAATAAGCAGGCGTTTGAATATGCTGTAATGGTCGGGCTGGCTCTGAACTGCCGGATTCCGATGTTTACCAAGTGGGACAGGAAGAGCTATTACTATCCGGATTTGCCTAAGAATTATCAGATCAGCCAGTATGATTTGCCGCTCAGTGAAAACGGTTATATTGAAATTCCACTTGAGTCGGGCCAGACAAAAAGGATAGGCATAATCCGGGCGCACCTTGAAGAGGATGCTGGCAAAAATCTGCATACAGCCGCTAATTTCTCTCAGGTAGATTTGAACCGGACCGGCACGCCGTTGCTGGAAATTGTCACCGAGCCGGATATGAACAGCGGCGCCGAGGTGCGGGCCTTGGCTGTGGAACTCCAGCGTTTGGTCAGATTTTTAGGTGTCTCCGAAGCGGATATGCAAAAAGGCCACATGCGTTTTGAGCCAAACATTAATTTGGTCATTACCAAAGACGACACCGAATATCGAACGCCAATCACCGAGATAAAAAATCTCAACAGCTTCCGGGCACTGGAAAGAAGTGTCAACTATGAAGCGGCCAGGCAGCTTGATGAATTCCTTGAGAGCAGCGTGGTAATGGAGATGGGCAATAAAACAACGCGGGGCTGGGATGATGCAAGAGAGGTCACCGTCCTGCAGAGAGAAAAGGAGGAAGCTCACGATTACCGATATTTTCCGGAGCCCGACCTTGTCCCGGTGGAATTGACGCAGCAATGGCTGGAGGATATTCGGTTGCGTTTGTGTGAGCTGCCGCTCAAAAAGCAGATGCGCTATGTTCAGGAATATAATCTGAGTGATTATGACGCCGGTGTTCTGACGGCTGAGCGTTCGACGGCGGACTTTTTCGATGAAGCGGTCAAGGCCGGCGGGGAGCCGAAGCGGATATGTAACTTGCTTACACAGACCGGCTTGAGAATTACAAATGAAAAAAACTGTAGGATTAATGATTTGCTAATAATACCCAAGAGTATCGCAAGCTTAGCGGCAATGGTCGAAGCTGATACTATCAGTGCCGGTTCGGCGGCAACTATATTTGAGGCAATGGCCCAGACGGGTAAAGAGCCGGAAGTTTTAGCAGAAGAGCTTAACCTGGTTCAAAAGAGCGATGTGGGCGAGCTGGAAGAAATCGTGGATCATGTCCTGGCTGAAAATGCCCAGGCAGTGGAGGATGTCACCAGCGGCGGGAAAAAAGAAAAAAAGGCTCGGGGATTTTTGTTGGGACAGGTCATGCAAAAAACCAGGGGCCAGGCAAACCCCAAGGTCGTTTCGGAAATCCTTGCAAAAAAGCTTGGATGAAATTCAAAATATTTAGCCCCACGTTTTACGTGGGGTATTCACCAATAAATGCAAATATAACAGGATTTAAAATGAAAATTGAAAAAAGCAGCGATATTAAAAAGTCTCCGGTTGTGCATGAAGGTGCCAGGGATGTAGAGATTCGATGGCTCATTTCCAAAGAAGATGGGGCGGAAAATTTCGCCATGCGGATGTTTGAGATACAGCCCGGCGGTCATACGCCTCTGCACACACACCCGCATGAGCACGAGGTGTTTATAATAGAAGGGCAGGGGACGCTTGTTTTTGAAGGGCAGGAGCATGCGTTCGGTCCCGAACATGTGATATTTGTGCCCGGCGGTAAAAAGCACAGGTTTAAAAATACAGGAGATACTCTTTTAAGATTATTATGCCTGATTCCCGCTTCGGCGATATAATATATGCCGAAACTCTATAGGATTTAAAGGAAGAAAAGTGATAACAGGCAAGGAATTCATTAACTCTCTGGCAAACGACAAATCGGATATTATTCAGCTCTTGCTTGATATTCTTTCCGAGACAAGTTCGCGGTATGGTCTTATTGGAGGACTTGCCGTAAACGCTTATGTCGAACCTGTTGTGAGCCTTGATTTGGATGTCGTCGCTGCAGCTGAGAATATCAGCGATATATGCAAAACAGCCAAAGAAAAGAGCTTAAAAGTTGAGGAATTCGAGCATAGCGTAAACATCACGAGCAATGACTCTGATTTGAGGATTCAACTTCAGACCGATCCAAGGTACCAGGAATTTGTCTCAAATGCTGAGGAAAAGAATGTCCTTGGATATAAGATGAAGGTTGCACGACTTGAAGACGTACTGCAGGGCAAAGTTTGGGCATACATGGATAAAGAACAGCGGAAGAGCAAACGGCAAAAAGACCTGGCTGATATCTTCCGCATCATAGAGAAATATCCACAACTTGAAACGACACTGCCCCAAAGCCTTCGGGATGAATTAGAAAAATAATTTGCGGACAATAGGGAGAAATAAAATGCTTAATACAAATTGCATGGTATATTTATTGTGCAGAGTGCTTCTGTTGGGAGGTCTACTTTTAATAATTGCTCATAATGCAGTTGCCGGGCCGCTTCCTATGCCTTTAGAAGCTCAGTTGGATATTGTAAAGAAAGTTTTCATCGGTAAAATCACTCAAGTTGAGAAAAGTGATTTTCAACGAGGTAATGGAATACAGTGGGGTCGTGCTAAGGTCGAGGTTGAGGAAACGTTGAAGGGTGTCCCTACAGAGTCTGCTGAATTTTATGTTGCGATAGGATTTGATGATCCAAACTATAGTAATAAAGCTGCCAGTCCTCCGAAAATATACGGAGTGGGTATGAGTGGAATTTGGCTGATAGGTGCCGATGATGTAGTTTCGCACTCGTTCGGATTACTTACGGAGGATAGAAAATCAGATGTCAAGCGTATTCTAAAGAACTTGGCAGAAAGAAAATGGTCGGAGCCTGTAAATGGGCTGCGAGCATGGGCAGTGGTAGTCCAACCTGACTATCATGATAAGCCGGTGATTATATTTGCAGTGCAAAATGTTTCAGATAGTAACATTTTTATTCCATCAGCGCTCGAATCTGGATTTATCAAGGCAACAGCGATAAATGACAAAGGTGAAAAATACAGTTACGTTTTAGTAGTTTCTGAAACAGAATCTATAACTGTTTTTTGCAGTAAATTATCAGCGGGTCAAATAGTCTATCTTCATCCCCTATATTCATTCATTGATCTTGTATGGCGGCAGAAATTATCTCCCGGGAAATACTCTGTGATAATAGAATGCAGTAATACACGTGAAGGACGCACGAAGAATACATCAACGCTTAGGGAGCAAATTTCAGCGTGGAAAGGTAAATTGCAGGCGGAACCTGTTGAACTTATAGTGAAATCAGAAAAGCAAAAGAAGAATACTTCTCAATAACACTTTTCGGGTGATATTAACAATATTTATTGCCGGGTCATAAATGCCGATATTATCCCTTTAATCTTTTTTCTTATGGTGGATTTTGTTTTCCGTTCCGGCGAGGAGTCTTTTTATATTTTCACGATGTCGGATGATTACCATAAGCGGTATTGCAGTGGCCGCGATGACTAAAGGCCAAAGCTCTGCAAGTTCCCAGCCCGGCGTCAGGCCTATTGCTAAAATCAGAGCAAGGGGAAAAGCAACCGAAGCGGTGACCGATGCCAGAGAGACATACCGCCATATCGATACAACTGTTGCCCATACTGCTATAGCAATCAGGGCACAAATTGTATAGTAAGGCCAAAGACCCACCGCTACGCCAAAACTGGTTGCTACGCCTTTGCCTCCTTTAAATTTCACATATACCGGGAAGATATGACCCAGGATAGCAGCACAGCCCACTGCAAGCCACAACCAAATATGAAGAATTTTCTCGGTTTGTGATTGAGCTGGTGTTGCCGTAGTAAAAGGCATTGTTGCGAGCATTGGGACTATGCCTTTGAGAACATCCAGAGCAAAGCAAAAATAGCCCCATTTTCTACCGAGTGCTCGGGCGACGTTGGTTGCGCCGATGTTACCTGAGCCTATTGAGCGTAAATCCTTGCCGTGTGCTTTGGCAATGAGTAATCCGAACGGTACAGAGCCGAGCAAATAAGCTCCAAAGATGGCAAGTGCGAAAGTCAGGTACATTATTTCTGGCCTTTCCTTTGCAAAATAGAATCATATACGTTTTGCAGTTGTCTGGCGACTCGGCTGATTGAGATTTCTTCCCGGAGATTATCATCAATTATTGCCTGTGATGCTTTTTGGATATTGTTTGTGTCCCTGAAGTAATTTATAGCTTCTGCCAGAGCATTGGTATCTTTGGGCGAATCGATGACTATCCCGTGCCGATTGTTCACGAACAAATCCGTGGCACCGTTGAACTTTGTAGTAATCACAGGTTTGCTGGCAGCTAATGCTTCGAGGACAAACCTGCTTGCGGGGTCATAGAATGTTGGCAGGACGGCCACATCGACAATTGACAGGGCGTTTTGAATATGGCTCAGAGGACCTAATAAAACGATATTTTTCGCTGTTGATGAGCGTGCGAGCCGATGGTATTTTTTTGTTCTGCCGTGACCGGCAACAATCAAACAAGCCTGCCGTTCGGTGTGTTTTTGTGCGGCGATTTGCATTGCCTTTATCAGGTTTTCCAATCCTTTCAATCGGAAGTTATTTGCCACAAACAAAAAAAGTACCGGGTTATCAGCTTCTTTAAGCCTGAGCTTCGCCAGTATCTGCGAACGAAGCACATCGGCTCCAGTTGCGTTGATTCGTTTGTCTGTTTTTACTCCGTTAGGTATAACCACTATTCGCCGGGCATCTGTGTTATAGTGCTGTTTGAATTGATCGGCAACATACACTGAAAGCGCAGCGATTACCGGTCCGTCCGGTGCCTGTGAAAGCCTTCGTTCGGCCCGTAATAATGTGGTTCGGCGGGAATTAGTGATGGCCGTGAATCTCTTGTAATATTCGAGAAACTTATTTTGATAACTTGCGGCATTGCGGATAATAGTCTCGGCGTATGTCCCGCCGCGGGGCTGATAAACATCGCCAAAATTGAATGGTAAAATACTGTGGACTATATCATATTTATTTTGAGATAAATGTTGTTTGATTGCCTTTTCGAAGACAAAGTAGTTTACGCGTTTACCCTGCGTGTCCCGGCATAGAATGTGTATGTTTTTGGCGTTCGTTTGGCCTTTTGCCGCAAGGATTTCAACTGCGTAACCGAGCGCAGAAAGCGCAGCTCGCAACTCAAAAACTGAGCGTTCCGCTCCTCCAAGGGTTATATCTGCCCGTTCTATTATTATTGCGATTTTTCTGTTCATTACTAAATATCGACCTCGATCTTTTTTAGCTTGTAAAAGGAGCTTCTCTGCCGTGCTTGCTGTCGTGCTGTGCCATTCGTTTTGCCTTTTTTATTACTTTCCGGATAAATTCTTTGTCTGAAATTGTGAGCTTTTGCCGTCTGGTATAGTTCATATAAAAACGCAACCGGTCAGTTCTCGAAAAATATTTGCCGGGTGCCGAATAAAAAATCTGTGCAATATCTTTTATTTGAAATCGCCGAGCCATGATGATTGGTCGAAAGACTCGGGCTAAGTCTATCAGATAAAAATTGCCGTTGTCACTATGAAAAATATGTGAAAGATAGAGATCTCGATGACGAAAATTTGTTTCGTGAAATTTCCTTATAAAGGCTGCTAATTGCGCGATATAATTCCTTCGCAGCTTTATGTTTTTAACTATAGCCTGTCGGTAAAAACAATCCGGCAGTTTTCGCTCCAACGCTTCGGCGTCGGGAATTTTTTCTGTGATAATAAAGCTTCGTTTTTCAAAGAAAGTTCCCCATTGCTGGCCGAAAGCGATAGTTATGGGTGTATTTATTCCGGCATTTGTTAGCTGTTGTGCCGTTTCGAACTCTACAAAGCTGCAGCTTTTTCGGCCGCGAGCCGCAACCCAGTTTCTCAGTTGGACAGGAATCGGTGGTCTGTCATAGCGTTTGAGAAATAGTGTTATCGGCGTTGATGAGTCTGGCGTATTTATTTCGAATTGCAGGCGAGAGCGGAAGCGTGCAAGATTTTTCTTGGTAAGATTTTTAGCTGTACTAAAAGAAAATACAGCTTCGATGGATGTTAGACCTAGTTTCTTGAATGGCTGCTCGAGGTCTGCGTCTACAAAAAATGATGTTGAAATTTCAATGAATTTCTGTTTGGCCATTGCTCACTGTCCATCAGTTATGGCATTGATACTTTTTCACAAACCGAATAATAACAAATGTGTATAAAATCGGATATAAGCTATTCCGCATCGTATAGAAAGTAGTCAGAGATAACGCCCATGAATCGATTATATTTAATGGCATAATGGGATAAACCTTGTTTTGAGTAATGCAGAGAATACTTCCTATCTTCTTCTTGCAGATTAGCAGATGCTTCAATCCATAGGTCTTCATCCATGGCGAGTTTTTCTTTAATCTTCTCGGCGTAAAAGTCAGCTACGGGAAGATCGGAATAGGCATTGACAAACCACGGCATAATGCGGCCGATTTTCTTAAGTAACAGATTGTGTTCCGGACTGAATTTCAGGCAAGACTGATCAGTGAAGTTTTTCAGTTTCTTCATTTTCTCGAAGTTGATATATCCACCATCGAGGCTAATCTGGTAGGCTTGTGTCCCTGGAAAGGGGAAAAAGTACGTCCAGCGAAATCGCCCGGGTTTTGCGGCGGCCATAAGATTAATTGTCTCGTACAGGTCCTCAGCAGTTTCGTGTGGGAAGCCAATGATGAGGAAGACCGAACTATGCATTCCATAATCAGCTACAGTCTTAATTGCCTCGGTGATCTTGTCATTACTCATACGACGATTCAAAATCTTGTTCCGAATTCTTGGGCTGCCTGACTCCACACCAAATTTAACAATCTTACAGTTGGCTTCTGCCAGTGCCTGGGCACACTGCCCATCGAAAAAACCGACATGTGCGTTAACAACGAACGGGATTTTAGAAACCATCTTATAAGCTTCACAGAATGTCTTTACATATTGCTTATCGAATGTGAAAAGGTCGTCATCGAATATAAACATCCTGATATTATGGTAATTCTTTTGTAGGTACTCAATTTCCCGAATTACCTCATCCACACTGAATCGTCGTATGTAATTCAGCTGGCCAAAGCTGCATTGAAGATCTTCTCTGTATACCTTAACCATCACGTGATTGAAACAATATGTGCAGGAGAACGGGCAACCTCGGGAAGTCATCAATCCGACCCAACCGTGTTTCGCATCAATTATTTTCTGGAAATCCATGCTATCATAGTCTTTAGGAGGTAATTTTACCAAGTCCGGCAGGGGTCGCACAGGATTGATTTGGATTTCGCCGTTGTGTACCAAAGCGAGGTTGCGTATATTCTCTACACTTTTTCCTCGCTTGAATTTTTCCACAAAATCCAGGAAGGCTTCTTCGCATTCACCCCGGAAGACGTAGTCGAAAAGACCTGTTTTCAATATTTCTTGTGCGCCAACCAAAGCGTGAATGCCGCCGACTACGAAAGGAATGGAAAGTTTTTGCCTCACCCAGGAAGCAAGCGTTTGGGTATATGGCCATTGATTGGTTACTATCGAAAAAGCGAGTATATCCGGTTTTTCATCAATAACTCGTTTTATAAATTCTTCTTCACCAGGTAGCGGCTCAATCTCCTCACAAAGCTGCCAAAATGAGACTTGATGGCCGGCTTCCTTAAGGACTGAGGCCATATGAGCCACACCATAATTAAAACCAAGTTGCGATTCTGCTGAGGGATAAATAAAAAAGATTTTCATGATCCTTATAATTTTCCTTTAGGTGTATAGAAAGTCAAGTATGAGTCAGCTCTCCAAGGTTTTTTTCGCGGCTTTATGAATGCGTGAGGATGTCTGAATTTCCCGAATTTTCTGTCTTAGTTCCGAAATCTTTTCTGTAATCGAGGTTCGTTCTTCCATGATTCGCATAATCACCTCATCAGTATTAATGTGCCCTGGATCAATTAGGGTGTTGACATGTACGATCTTGCATTGAGTGTTCCCGCATGCGCTCCACCGCCGAATAAAGTGCATATTATTGCTGCCTGCAAAAATGGTCAGAGTGGGTGTTTGAGAAGCAGCGGCAATATGCTGGCAGGCAGAATCATAGCCGATGAATTCATCGCATTCTGCAATAAGGGCCGCAACTTCTCCGATAGTGCACTCAATACCCACAATTCCTTGTGATGTGTTGGGGTAATCGGATTCTTCAAAGCGAGTACTCACCGTTTTGAAGCCTTGATCTCTCAGGTCGGATATTAATGAAGCGGACCGGGAAAATTCGTTTTCACAGAATCCTTTGTCCAGAAGCACAACAGTGTGTGGATTTCTCAGTATCTCTCGCAGCAATTTTTTCTCGAAATCCATCCCTAAACTTTTACGCGGGTTTTCACCGACACCAAAGTTTATGGCAACAAGCCTTTTGCATCCTGCCGAGCGTAAGGACGAGATCATTTTCAGGGCTTCAATGCGGATGGAAGACGGTGTCCAGATTTTCGGGTAGCAGAAATCAGCTTTTCCAAAAACAGTGTCTATCCAATAGTTTGCCAGTTCTGCCATACATGCGTTTTTCGAAGATAAAGCACACTTCCGACTATTAAAGAACAAATAATTGTCTCGGTTGGTCAGCGGCAATACTCCCAATTGGGAAATTCGCGAATCGGAATCGATCAGCAGGATATTCTCTTCACGTTCCGGGGGCATTTCTTCGGTAAGAATGTCCAAAGTAGCGTGCCAGCTTGAAAAGCGGTCAAAAAGTCCTCCGTGGCGAGCGTAATTAAGCTGACGTATTCGGATGTGGGTATTACCACCGAAGAGGCCTGTAAGTTTAGCGTTACCAATAATGACGATTTCCGATTGCGGGAAGATTTTCATTATCCGTTGTACCATCACGCTCAGAATGGCCACGTCGGCTCCGATAGTCACGCGAGAGAGCAAAATGATTTTTTCCGGAGGTTTGCTGATATCGTAAGTATACTGCCGGCAGTGTATGAGTTCAGCACGACGATAAATATCCTCAAAGGACGAAATCCCAAAATTGGTCAGTCGTTTGTCCAGTGTTATTCCCGCAGGGACTTTTCGGCAGTAAGTTATCACCTGAGACATGATCTGGTTGTAAATTTCCACGGGCATATTTTCGTAATCATCACATAGTTTTTCCACAATGATTTCAAAAAGAGCGGATGCAGCGGTGTTATTAAGTTCCTTATCTGAAAATGATGTTGCCATTTCACAGAGCAGATCGATATATTCGGGTTTGAAAGAGCCGTTTTGATAGTATCGGTCGGCAAATGAGAATGCAATCTTGCGCGATAGTTGATACAGGTCATCTTTAGGGTGTGGGGACTTTTTCAGACTAAGCCATTTTTTTCGGTATAAATATGGTTCCATGTCACTTGCGCTCTTTCAGCAGCTTCCTTGCAGCCGCAAAAACTTCTTCCACGGTTATCGCCATCATACATTGGTGCTCCCTGGGACAAACTTTCTTATGGCAGGGGGCACAATAGACGTTACTGATTATTTTAATCTCATTCTCGTAGCCTGTATCTGTCCAGGCTGGGTCATTTGGTCCAAAGAGACTTATGACCTTACAGCGCAGCGCCACAGCAATATGTCGTGGACCTGTATCGTTGGTTATTACTAAGTCCGCAATAGAAAAAAGTGGTTTTAACTCGCCAAGACTTACGTACCTTTCTGCAAGGCTGATTAGTTGACTTTTGGAGGCCTGCAAGGAGTATCTGCTTGACTGGCAAATTTCTTTTGCGATCTGCTTTTCAGCGGGATTGGACGCGACTGAAATGAAAACCGTTGCATTGTAGTCGCTAATCAGTCTATCCGCTGTTTCTGCGAACTTGGCGCTGGGCCAGCACTTGCTCGGACCAAAACCTCCTCCTGGAACAAGAATAACAATCGGTCCATCGGCATTAAAAAGTTCCGGTAATTTAGACTGCAGAGCTTTATTTTCCTGCGGATCTACGGATAATTCGGGGCTCCTATCTGTTGTCTGAGCCCCTACTCGGGAGGCAATTGCAAGATAGTAATCGACCATAGAAAGGGGTTTGAATTTGCCGGCACGAAGTTTCTCAGGATAAATTTTCTCGGTGAGCATGAAGCCACGTTTTTCGCGAACATAGCCGATACGCGATGGTATACCGGCTAAATAAACGGCAAGTGCCGAAGCAAAGGAGTTCTTAAAAAGGATTGCATGCGTGAATTTATGTTTTTTGAGTTCCTTTGCGATTACAAAAGGATTCTTGTTCTTGCGCAAAAGCCAGTTGTCGTTGAGGCTGCAGGGGGACAAGACCTCCCGAACGGTAGGATTAGCAAAAAAAGAGATATTGCAGGATTTGAAGTGCTCTCGGATGGCCCGCAAAGCCGGTGTGCAAAGAATAGCGTCCCCCATTGGAGAGGGGAGCCAGACTAAAACATTAGTATCTTGCATTTCGTATCTCGTATCTCGCTTCTGGCTTCACGAGATACGCTTCAAACATCCTTATTTTCGGTTGTGCATAATGTAGAAGGTCAATGACATAAGTTGAAATACTATAGCAAAACCAAGAGCAATGAAAATCGAGTTACTCTGGCTTTCCGGGCTCATCAGGAACCATATCGTTATCAGCAGGCAAAAAAGAACAATGATTTGCACGATTCCGGCCATTAATCTCATTATGGAAAACTCACTGAACATTTCCGCCCGCTGCATAGTTTTGAGTTGTCCTATAATTTCAACTAATAATTGTTCAGTTCTGTCTTTGATAGTTTCTGTCTGTGGGATTTGGATTTGCAATTTTTCCAGTTCTGGTTGAGATTGTTGTATCTCAGTTTGCGAAGCTGATTCAGTGACCTCATCAGCCAGTTCGGCAACCTTGTGAGATGACTCCATTACTTCTGAGCCTGGTTCATCGACTTCAAGAGTCGATTCGGCCGGCTCTGGAACAGATTCAGCCACTTTATTCTTTTTAGAAGCTTTTACAACCGGATTGTTTTGAACTTCGGAAATCGGCTGAGTTTGAGCTTCAGTATCAACAGTGGAACGAAGATACTTCTTGATGATGTTAACCGCCTCTCTGATGTTTATGCCCCTGTAGTCGGGAATTACACCTTTTTGTGTTAGGTGAGGGTCGGATCGTTTTTGGCGAGAAGGGACATCTATTAATATGGTTTTGCACCCGGCCCGATGGCCAGCCTCTATGTCCCGGCTGCTGTTGCCGATGCACCAGGATTGCTCCAGGTCGATATCCATATCTTTGGCAGCTGTTAGCAGCATTCCCGGATTCGGCTTTCTGTTGTTGCTTTCTTTTCGGTATTTTGGGACGACTCCATCCGGATGATGGGGACAGTAATAAATCCGGTCTAAAAACGCATTCTTTTCAGCCAGCAGTTGTCTTAAGCGGTCATGAATTTTGCCAAGGACTTTCTCGGTGACAATTCCCCGTGCAACTGCTGATTGATTGGTAACGACAATTAATTTATACCCAAGGCTTTTAAGCTTGATAAGTGCCTCAGCAACGCCATCCAGCAGTTTGACCTGATCGGGACTGCTTATATAGCCCGGGTCTTCGATCAAGGTATTATCGCGATCTAAGAATATGGCTCTCTCAGACATGTTTATTAAAATCCATTCCCGGCTTATGTGTCCGTAAAGTTATACTCTACAATGTCACAAATTATGTGGTAGGCAAGCTGGTGCATTTCCTGGCTCCGTGCTGTTGATTCATTGTCGGCGCAAAAACAAATGTCGGCAATTTGTTCAAGCTCGCTATTTTTTTGTCCTGTAAAAGTTATTATCTGAGCACCTTTTTCTTTCGCTAACTTAGCAGCTGCAGTGACATTTGCCGAAGCACCGCTGGTTGAGAAAGCCCATAGAATATCGCCTTCACGCACCAGAGCCTCTACCTGTCGGGCGAACACGCTCTCGTAAGTATAATCATTAGCAATAGATGTGAGTATGGATGTATCGGTCGAAAGTGCTACTGCGGCCAGAGCCTTTCGCTCCCGGCAGAATCTGCCCACAAACTCGCTGGCTATATGTTGAGCATCGGCCGCCGAACCTCCGTTACCACAGAGATAAATCGTGCCGTTTTGCTCTAATGATTTTGTTATTGCTTCTGCAGCAGCAACAATTGTTTCTATACCGGCTTTTTGTAGTTTGGTGGTCATCTTCTTATGAGTCTCAATGGCCTCGAAAATCATTTTTTTCGTAACTTCTTTCATCAGGATTTCGCCTGCAATGGTTTCATTTTATCGATTATTGCGGATGAGCTTTTGCCTTCGACGATTGGCGCAAGAACAACCTTTCCGCCGCAGGATTCGACAAATTCGCGCCCAATTACACCTTTCTGCGCCCAGTCCTGGCCTTTGACCAATACATCCGGTTTGACCTTCTTAATTAAATTGAGCGGGTCAGGTTCATCGAAAACCGTAATATAATCGACCATTTCCAACGCAGCCAAGACGGCAGCTCTGTCATGCTGATTATTTATTGGTCGGTCAGAGCCCTTAATAGTTTTCACGGAGCCGTCACTGTTTAGTCCGACAACGACAATATTACCCTGTGACTTACAGAATTTTAGAAATTCGATATGCCCGGTGTGTACAACATCAAAGCAGCCGTTAGTAAAGACTACAGTCTCTTTCCGCCTACGATGCCAGGAGAGTTCATCGATCAATAAATCGATTGAACGTACCTTTCCGCTGTTGGCTCGTTTTTGACTGACAATTTCATGTATTATTTCTTCGATTGTGACCGTTTTATTGCCGAATTTTTCAACTTCAATCCCACCGGCTATATTAGCTAATTCTACTGCTGTTATATAATCGCAATTCGCGGCCAGAGTCGTCGCCAGTGTAGATAAAACAATATCACCTGCTCCGGTAACATCATAAACGTCACGAGGACGAGTTGGTATAATCTGGCCTGTGTCTTTTATTTTAAGATACGCACCGAGCTTATCAAGTGTAATGACTACAGCTTCCAGTTTTAGCCGTTCCAGAAGTTCTTGTGCCGCTTTGGCATATTCTGATTCGGTATTCATCTCGAAACCAACCGCAACGGAAGTTTCCTGGCGGTTTGGTGTTATGATAGTAGCGCCGGTGTATTTTGAATAATCGCTTGTCAGGCAGGGATCAACTATGACCTTTTTATTGGCCTGATCGGCAGAGTTTATCAATTCAGCGCAAAGTGATTTGCTGAGTAAGCCTTTGTCATGATCCTGAAGGCAAACAATATCAACCTGTGACAATCTGTCTTTGTAAAACTGCAAAATCTTCTCATGCTGTTCGTCTGTAAGAGGATCGGTGGATTCTTCATCCATTCTGAATAATTGTTGTTGATGGCGGTGTTGTGCCAGACCTATGAGTCTTTGTTTGCTGGTGGTGGGGCGGTCGGTTACTGTAAGCAGGCCGGTTATATCAGTTCCAATATCTTTGAGTTTTTTTACGAGAATTTTGCCGTTTTGGTCATCTCCAATAACGCCTATACAAACAGGAACGGCTCCCAACTCTGCAAGGTCGGCAGCCACAGAACCTGCTCCCCCGCAACTGTACTCAGTCCTGTGAACTCGCAGTACCGGCACCGGCGCCTCCGGGCTGATTCTCAGGGCATCGCCGTAGAGATAAATATCGAGCATAAAGTCGCCCACGATCAGCACTTTTGGCGAGCCAAGATTTGTTATCGTTTTCAGCAAGTTTTCATACATACGAATGTAATTCCAAAAGATTACAATTACATAAGTCAGTCATTAATTACTTTTTGAGATTTTACCTGCTAACGTATTATCAATCAAGCTTCTTAATTTGTCCTCACCGGCCAGGAATTTTATCTCGATTGTCAGATATGCAAGCGGTATGCCTTTGGTAACAAATGTCAAACGCCTGATTTTGGTCCAGTCTTTTTGCGTTGTTAATATTATGTCTGCTTCCGCAAGCCGGGCTTGCTCGTAAATATCTGCTAAACAAGCGTCTGTATATCGGTAATGGTCGTTGTAGATTTTTGAGCCTGCTAATTCAGTTCCGAGAGCTTTGATTGTGTTCAAAAAGGTGTTCGGGTTGCCTATGCCACAGAAGGCGAATATTTTTTTCCCATTGAGATTGTTAATTTTGATACTTTTGCTATCCGCTGTTTTTGCGCCGACAACAGAGTGTACCGACCGTGCGATTATCATATCAGGATTGATGGCTTGCAGTTTGTTTTCGATCTTGCTTAACTCAGAAGTAGCGATTTGGTCACATCTGGTAATAACAACAGCATCAGCTCGCTTGAGTGAGGTGACAGGCTCTCGAAGCAGGCCGGCCGGGAAGATTTTCCCATAACCAAATGGCTGCATTGAATCGATGGTGATTATATCCAGATTTCTGGCTAATCGGCGATGTTGAAATCCGTCGTCCATAATCAAGATATTGGCATTGAACTTCGCAACGGCTTCTGCAGCACCGGCAACACGGTCTGGATTCACAATGACTTCGGCCTGAGGGCAGCTTTCATTAAGAATCGCCACTTCATCGGATAGGATTCGGTTTTCTGTTTTATAGCCACGGGTAAGAATTGCAAAGTTATAGTTTTGAGCTTTAAGTTTTGAGATTTGGATTAATTGATTGCACAGCCAGATTACGAGTGGGGTTTTGCCTGTTCCGCCGAGAGTTATATTGCCAATGCTTATTACGACAGCCTCATGATGATATATTTTAAAAACCTGCCTGTTATATAACAAATTTCTCAACTCAATTACTACTGAGTAGACTTTTGATATTGCAGTTAGGAGTATATTGAGTAAGGCGGCAAAGCAGCCTTTCTTGTGACCCGAGACCAACTTGTGGTAGAAATCTTGATTCATATTATAAGACTTTCGGTCTTTTGCAATGATACTGTCAATAACAGATTACAAAGATGGTGCCTTTTTTGCCACAAAAAAGAGTTTAATCAATCAGACAGCTACTGACACAAGCTGCCATAGCCAACTTGTCAAGAGTGGTTATTATATAGGACTATTCTCTTGTAATTATGGATACAATTGTTATTGGATGAAAATTTTCGTTTTTTTCGACCGGTTAAACAATGGATATTCGAGGCTAAATTTGAAACCGAGGTTTAGGTGAATGCTTAGATTGACGATTTAATACGTATCGAAATTTTGATGGGTGGGTACCTTCATGTTTAACGGTGATTAGAATATAGATAAGGTTACGTCAGATTGCAGAGACAGATGAAGTTTAAGATTTTTTATTCGATTGTAATGAAAGCTATCAGCGATATGACGATAAGGCGTAAACTTATATCGATCATCATGCTGGCTTGTACTACTTCATTACTTTTAGTGGGCGCTACATTTATTATCTGGCAGTGGTTCAGTCTTCGTCAGTCAATGGTCCGCACTTTATCGACCCAGGCAAAGATAATCGCAGATAACTGTAAAGCATCAATAATTTTTGAGGAAGCCCAGGATGCCAGTGATGTTCTAAAGGCATTGAGGGCAGAACCTTCATTTGTTTTTGGAGGTGTCTATACGATCGAAGGTGAAATTTTCGCAAGTTATTATCGTGGTGACCAGGACCAAAAAGTCTCACCATTTGAACTTAAAAAAGTCGGGTATGTTTTCAGGAATAATTTGTTGACTGTATACGAACCGATCATTGTTGAGGGCAAAGATGTTGGAATAGTATGTTTGCGATCCACGTTGTCTAATTTACACCAAACGTTAAGGCGAAATATTGCTGTAGTAGTTGGAGCTTTATTGCTTGTTTCATTATTGATATTTTTTGTATCGGCCGAGCTCCAGAAGATTATTTCCGAGCCGATTCTGGAGTTGGCTGATGTTGCTAAGGTTATTTCGGAGAAAAAGGAATATTCAATCAGAGTGAATAAAAGTAGTAAAGATGAGCTGGGTCTGCTTATCAAAGCATTTAACGAGATGCTTGCGCAGATTCAACAGCGGGATTTAGCTTTGGTTAATTCCAACGAACAGCTGGAGAAAAAGGTTGAAGAACGCACCGTAGATCTTAAGGAAGAGGTTTCGGTACGCAGAAAGGCAGAAAATGAGCTTGCACAGACAGTCAAAAAACTGACAATATCTAATAGAGAGCTTCAGGAATTTACACGCATTACTGCCCACGATTTACAAACTCCACTTCGCGCAATTGGAATCCTGTCTGATTGGATGTCAGAAGATTATGCACGCAAATTTGATGATGAGGGACATAAAAAGGCAAGATTGCTTTTAGGCAGGGCAAAGCGAATGAGCCGGCTTTTAAATGCTGTTATTCAGTATTCCGAGCTTTCTCTTGTCGACAAGAAGCAAGAATCTTTGGACTTAAATCTCATTTTGTCAAATGTTATTAAGAATATCGAATTTCCCGAAGGCATCGAGATCATAATCGAGAATAAACTACCTGTTGTTACAGGCGTTCACAAGTTTCTGCATGAGCTGTTTAATAATCTCATAACTAATGCCATCAGATATATGGACAAACCGAAAGGTTATATAAAAATTGGATGTGTAGAAGATGGAGATTTTTGGAAATTTAGTGTTTCTGATAATGGCACCGGCATAGAAGAAAAGTATTTTGACAAGATCTTCGAAATTTTCCAGATGCTCTCATTGCGTGATGTGACAGAAAATATCGGGATTGGTCTTTCCATGGTCAAAAAAATTGTTGAATTGTATGATGGACGCGTCTGGGTTGAATCGAAATTGGGTCAGGGCAGCACGTTCTTCTTCACCCTGCCAAAATCAACGTCGGGGCATGCAGATAGTCTTTGCGTTTTAGCCGGTGCTGCTTGTTGAGTTTGCCCATGTTTGTGACTGCTGCCTTAGTGCTATTATACCTTAAGCAAGCTTTTTAAGTTAAGAAATACCTCTGGAAAATAATAGCCAGATTAGTTTAGGCGGTTATTCCCAGCGCTGGAAATATCAACACACATACCTATTGATCTGAAATAGGCTGGCGGTTAATCACTTCAAAGTTCAGAGTTTGTGGTTTTGTTTCTATTAATTTTCTACGCACAGCTATGAATTGTTATCTTTTCAATAATGGCGTCGGCCATTTGGCTAGTTCCGACAGCAGTTGGGTCATCTCGGTGGGGCTTCATATCGTATGTTACATTTTTACCTTCGGCAATTACTGCTGCGACTGCGTTTTCGAGCTTATCGGCCTCGGCTTTTTTGCCTATGTGCCTTAGCATCATCACGCCGCTAAGTATCAAGGCGGTCGGATTAACCTTATTCTGGCCTTTGTACTTAGGTGCACTGCCGTGAGTTGCTTCAAAGATAGCTCCTTTTTCGCCGATGTTCGCTCCTGGTGCTACGCCAAGCCCGCCAACAAGACCGGCGCACAAATCACTTAGAATATCGCCGTAAAGATTCGGCAGGACGATTACGTCATATAACTCAGGTTTTTGAATCAATTGCATGCACATGTTATCAACGATGCGGTCCTCGAATTCGATATCGGGATATTTTTTCGCGACCTGACGGCTCACCTCAAGCCATAATCCATCTGAGAATTTCATAATATTGGCTTTGTGAACGCTGGTGACCTTCTTGCGTCCTATGCTGCGGGCGTAATCGAAAGCGAAACCGACTATGTGCTCTGTGGCCTTGACGGAAATAGGCTTAATACTAATGCCTGTATCATGGCTGATTTTTCTGCTGCTGTGCTCATTGATCCAGTTAATAAGTTCGGCCGTATCGTCCTTGCCTTTTTGAAATTCGATACCTGCGTAAAGGTCCTCAGTGTTTTCTCGTACAATCACGAGGTCAATGTCGGTATACCTGCTTCGCACACCTTCATAGCTTTTACACGGTCTAAGGCAGGCATAAAGTTCAAGCGACTGGCGAAGATGCACATTGATACTTCTAAACCCTTTCCCAACTGGTGTGGTGATAGGTGCTTTGAGTGCCACGCCGGTTTTCTTGATTGATTCTACTGTTGCCTCCGGCAGGGGAGTGCCGGTCCGTTCCATCACATCTGTGCCCGCCTCAGCGATTGTCCAGTTAATTTCGGCACCGGTGGCATCAATACATCTGCGTGCGGCTTCGGCGATTTCCGGCCCAATCCCATCGCCGGTTACTAATGTTACGTCAGTCATTTCGATACTCCCTAAAACTGCAAATTCCACATGTTATCTGATAATGCCCTAACTGTCAACAATACGACCTGCAATTTGTTGCATAGCAGGCGAAGATACATTTCATAAAGAATTGTTGAATCTCTGGTTTCTGTTATAATTACTATCCATTAATTCTATTGATAGGAGATAAATATGAAATTGTTCCTTGTCCAGCATGCAAAGGCGGCTTCAAAAGAGGTTGATCCGGACCGGCCGTTGACCGAGGAAGGACGTCGGGATATACAAAAAATCGCCGCGTTTGTCAGACCTTTGAGCTTGTGTGTAGATTTTTTATGGCACAGCGGCAAAACTCGTGCCCGGCAGACATCCGAGATTTTAGCCGAAGTTGTTACGGTCAGGAACGAAATGGTTGCTCACGATGGCCTTGCTCCAAATGACGATGTAAAGACGATAAAGGAGAAAATCGACTCAGCCGGGCAGGATATTATGATTGTCGGCCATCTGCCTTTTTTATCAAAACTGGCCTCACTGCTTTTAACCGGCTCTGAATCATCCAGCACAGTTGCCTTCAAGCAGGGCGGCATCGTATGCCTGAATCACTCGGATGACAACCAATGGCAAATCACCTGGATGATAACACCAGGACTTCTTGCTTAAAGGTTTGTGCAGCAGCTGTAAATTTCTATTTGATTGCCTGAATTTTTTCATCCAGTTCGTTAACTGAAAATCCCTTGGCTGTGGCAGCATGATCTGTATCCATCAGAATCAGCCAGGGTATCGATTTCACGCTCTAGTCTGACAAAAAGAACTCTGCCTGAAAACTGAGTTGTAGAATTTTAACTGCCCAGGTTTCCCTGAGCCAGGTGGATCAGCCATAAGATGCCCTTGTCGTCCTTAAGGGAAACATGAGAAGTCTCTGATATGGCTGGTTCGATGAATTCACTGCCAACCTGGCTGATATCCTGAAGATATGAGAATACAAGCGATCCTTTGTTTATTCCGTTCACGATGACTCTGATATTGTTGACAATATCTTTTTCCATATTGATGGTGTATGTTAGATTTGTGTTATTGCCCCCGTCTTGATAATCGAGAGAGATAATTACATCATTTTCGTTTTCGAGCCGTTCGCTGTAGAACCATACGCGTTGTTCGATGGCGTCACGGCGGACTACATCTGCTGTGTGCATACCCATCCAGGGCCGGGACAGGCCTTTGAAAAAAGCTCCCGTCGGGTAAGCGGCGATTAAAGTTCCATCGGCTCGGCGCAGCCGTGTTCCTGCACGACAGTCAATTATCTCAAGCTCGTTTCCAATATTTAATCTCATCCAGGCAGGATATTCCTTGTAGGTGTCATATACGAATGGGATTTGTCCCCGGCCGGAAATATCTTTACCGTCCAGTTTGCCGCTGATGCGAAAATACGTCCAGCCTCTTTTATGCATCTGGTCGCGTTCGTCGATTACCGGAACGGAACCAGGCCAGTCGTATTGGAATTGCTCCGGGGCCACCTTATTGTAGTGATATTCTGTCAGGAAATTTGAGGCGTTAATGAATCTATAATCCACGGAGCTGGTTAAAAGACTAGTTTTTTCATCGCGGGTATAATCACTAAAAGCTGGCAGGTCGCCTTCGACTTGTGAAAGAAAGTCGGTAAATTCTTGTGAATCGGTTGGCAGGCGGCGGACTTTCAAACTGCTCCAGCACACGCGGTAATTATGGAGATAGATTTGGTTTTCGCCGCTATTGTAATAAAATATACCTTGTCCGTTCTCAAGCCAGGAGCAGAGTTTTTCGGTCTGATCCGGCGTCCATCGCTGCATCCGTGTAAACATCGGACCATCAACACCATCCGGAAAGTAGAACCATTGCTCATAGGCTCCTTTACTGAGACTACCGCCGGCGTTTGGGTCGTTATCCTCTAATTGAGTTGTAAAATGGAAACTTGAAGCTTCATTCCTGTTGGGTAAGGATGACGCAGATAAAGATGCTTCTGGTTTGAGTGGTTCATGTAAAACAGCTATACCTATACCAGCCAATGATAATACAGCCGCTATTGTAGCAATACCCAGTTTTGAACCGGCGGTAGCCAGTGCCGCTGTTGTCAGACCCACCTTGGTGGAAGCTGCAGTGACTGTGACAGTTGTTGATGCCGCTTCTGCCGGAGCGGTTAGCCTGCCGAACAGACCGAGGCACATTAATAATAAACTCTTGCTAAGGCCCTGGTGAGCCAATTGCTTTTTAATAGCCTTCTTGGCACGGAAAAATAGAACGCGGGCGGAAACTTCACTGCACTGCATACTCTCGGCAATATCCGAATAGGATAATTGCTCGAAACAGCGTAAAGACAGGACTGCTCGATACTGCTGTTTTATCTGCTTCATAGCAGTCATCACCTTTTTGGATAGTTCTTCGTTAAGCATTTGTCTCAATCCGTCTTCCTGATAATGTTCGCCTCTATGTGAGAGAAAATCCTTGTAGAATGCAGATGCTGAAATCATTTTTTTTCTGTGTTTAGTTTTGTAATGTTCCTGTATTTTACTATGTGCAATCCGATACATCCAGGGCCAAAAACGCTCCGCTTGATTCAGACGATTAAGGGACTGAACCATCTGTAACAGCGTCTCCTGAGAAAGGTCCTCGGTCACATCATGATCCAGAGTTACACGGTATACATATGCGCATAATCTCCCCTTGGCCTCGTGAACCAGTTGATTCATACAATCTTTCCGGCCACGCTGCGCCAGTTGTACCAGCTTACACCATGTATCTTCTTCAGCCATAAAATTTAGCTCGCACCCTGATAGACGGCAAAAAAGGGAATTCGTTACAGAATTTCTCAAAAAAAGGCAAAATTTTAATTAATTTTTGAAAAATGCCGCATTTATTCCTGCCGCAATTAAAGAAAGCATTATTTGGCTGCATACCAATATCTTTTGCCTTTTATAAATGCCGCAGGGCCTTGTTTTTTGATTTTTCGCAGGTTCTTAAGATATGCTTTGCCGTGATGCGGCTCAAGAATTTTGAGCTTTTCACAGGTGGGAAAATCATCGCACTGCCAGCAGCCCTTGAGCGTTTTCTTTCTGACACAGTTCCTTATCTTGCATTCCGGCGGTCCGCCGTTACCCCTGCAGGTCTTTTTGCAGCGCATTTTCATCATAGTGCCCAGCAAATGATAGCAATTGTCGTAGTCCTTGAATTCTTTGAAGATCGGTACCTTTGCCAGCATGTCCGCCATGAGATCGAATCTGTAGTGTCTTAATTCTTTTCTCAGGTCCCTGGCAAGGTCGGGTACTGTCTGGGTATGGCCGAAACAATCTCCGCAATAGAGGCCGCAATAACCGATTAAATCCTGCTTCTTAGCCATTTGGATGCCCTTTCAGATAGTTCTTGAATACTAATTACTCTACCTGAATTGTCGTATAAATCAAGCTTGAACAGGATTTTGTTAATAAGAAATGGCTAAACCTATAATAAGAGGCATCCGTTAATATTACTTATCCGTTATTTTCTTTCTTTTGCGCCTTCTCCATGAAATAAATCCAGCGGGAATAAGTATCGAACCTAAACCTGTACCGACGGCAGCGGCCTTAACATTTGCTGGGATTATTGAAAGAATGTCGGCCAGCGTTAACTCTGTATAACCATCGGGTATATTGATATTAAATATGTCTTCATCGAGATCAACATCACATTTCTCCAGAACGTTAAACTCATGGAGGATCAGGTCGTTGAACATGGTCATAATACTCTTGCCGATGACCATGTCACCTTCGACCCAGATTGGCAGTTGCTCATCAATCCCGATCCAGACTTTACCTTTTATGTTCTGAATATCAAAAAGGATCTTAGGCATGAGTTCCGTGAAAGTAACCGGGTCTTGAAACTTAAAGACCTCAACCTCGACACCGTTGATGTTGTCTCGTCCAATTTTCTCATAATCGGTCTCCATAAGCAGGTTGATAATGCCCTTGGGAGTCCCATTCTCCAAGAGATGCATCATTTTATCCGTAGAGGTAAATGTTCCATATTTCTTCCAGCGTGGCAAAACAAGAAGGGTTTGTCGCTTCGGCCGATTCATAGTGATACGATAGATCAGTTCGTCTCCGACGTATCCTTCCTCAACTAAGCCATGTTGCTTTGAAAAATATTTCACGAGGTCGAAGTGACCTTTGACTCCATTGAATTCAAATACTTCGCCGTTTTTGTCTGGAAGTGTGTAGGTTTTTGTGCCTCGTATTATCATTGTCTCAATACCGGCGACATTCTGCTGTACATCTGCGAGGACAACACCGCTGTTTCCCGGTGTTCCAAAGGGATTGAACAGAACCAAAGTTATTGCCAGTGCGACGACCGCCGCCGCTGAATATCGTGTTACTTTACTTTCCATGATAAATCTCCAGATATTTTTGTTTGGTCTGAATTTTGTAATTGAAGATTCAAACGATTTATTCGTTAAGTATTTTTCGTTCCATTTTTGCGCATCGAATTCGATTTTTCCGAAATCGACCGCTTTCGAAATAATCTCATCAAGCCATTTTTCATCTTTCTTATTTTTCATAAGTCCACCTCAATCGAATCATACCTGCCTAATTTCTTGATGATTAACTTTTTGGCTCTTCTTAGTCGGCCGTTAACGGCCTCCTGAGAAATTCCCAATACATTTGAAATCTCCTGATAACTCAATTGGTTATAGAACTTTAGAAAAACCACTTCTCTCGCTTTCAAAGGCAGCCTTGAAATAATACTTCTGACCACTTCATCGTAATTGTCGTGTTCAGTTTTTTCATTCGAATGAATTTCACAATCTTCAATTGGAATAGTTTTATCCCTTCTTCTTGCCTTTGCCATATCAGACGATATGTTCCGGCAGATTTTCGACAGCCACCTGCCGAAACGGTTTGCCTTCTTCAATTTTGAAATATCGCGAAAAGCAACGTAAAACGCTTCCTGAGCAGCATCTTCAGCCAGGTCTCTGTCAGACAGTTGTGAGTAAGCAATCGAAACTATGGCAGAGTAATACCGCTCACACAACCTGCTGAAACTCTCGGCGTCGCCTTTGGCTGCAGCATGAACCAGGATTGTTTCTTCGTTTTGCTTCACGTCTCTATTATATAAGTCTGTTTTAGTGATTGAAATAGGGCGCAGAATTCTCCACAATTTTTTTTCAGTACGTTTTTGCCGGCCTCCAGCGTCGGAGATAACCAAATTAATATGTCAATCCCTCCGGCTTGTGCGGCAGTTATAAAAGAAAATATTCAATGACTTTTTTTACTGCCTTGTAACTCAAAACTTAAAACTCAAAACTGCCGTTAATAGGTAAACGTCCCGAATGGCGGGACGTTAAGGGATTCATGTGTAGAAACCATCCACATCGACAAGAGGGCGCGTATGAATTCGAAGATACTGCTCTTGCCGTAAAAAGAGTGCAAGAACTGCCTTTAGAAGTAATTTCGTCAATCGTAGCATGAAACCTCCAATAATTATAAAAAAGCCCGACATACAGCTTAAAGTCCCGCCATTCGGTAAACGTCCCTAATTTTTCCTAGTTTTTAAATCAATTACTCTAACACAAATGGAATTTCATATTGAGGCTTTTGCACTTTTTTAGAATTTATTGTATATTCACACTGATTCTTAATAATGATCTTTACAAAGGTATCTATATCAGAATCATAATGTCCAGGAAAATGAACTCTGTACACCTTTATGATTGACATATTGAGTATTATTTCCGAACAAATGTCACCATCCTCTATACTTCTTGGAGTTGGTGCAAAAAAGAAGACTTCATCGATAAAGTCGTAACGATCTCTGTTGAGATTATACATTAAGCAAATGGCTATGAATTTGCTTCTATAATCATCGATTTTTTCTACATGCTTTGTAACAATGTCAACACTTTCGGAAACCTCCATAATACTCGTTCCATCTGAATTATATTCATGTGACATTTTCTCGGTTCCTTATTTTCTGTCAATAAGATTTTTTAATAGTACCACACACCGTTTTCCTTGCTACGCCGATTCATCCTTCGCAGTAGCTCTGCTACGAAGAATGGAAGCTACGCGAAGGCGAGCTGTCCACTTGCTAAATTTTTTTCGGTGGCTGTCCCTAGTTTTCTATAAACACCAAAGGTGTTATTGCTTGTTTGGATTTTATCTCTGCCTGTTGCAGCTTTGGCTCTTTGTCTTGTATTTGTATCTTTGTTCCATTATTAACCATATTGTGCTCCTTTTAATTTTTTATTTAGTATCACTCCCCGTTTTTGTCTAAAGGTTTATTATTCGATGAGCTTCTCTGAAACTTTTTCAATTATTGAGCTTGATTTGTCTTTTGGTAATTTTTTTAAAAAGCTTAAAATCATCTTTGCGATTTTTTCTTCTCCCTCCTCAATATTAAATAACCTAATTACAGGATTATCAAAAACTTCATCCATCAGATTTTTTACAAAATCAGCTTCTAGTTGGTCTTCTTTTCTCATTCTAACTAAAAGGTCACGATAAGGCTCTAGGCTAAGACTTATAGCCGATTTGAAGGCATATTCTTCTTCTGCTTGTCTTTCTTTCTTATATTGAGTAGAAGCGAAAACCATTAAAAAAACTAATGGTACCATAATGGCCAAACGTACGAAGAAAATGATATCTGGTTTTGCTTCGAATATCCATGCAACTAGAAGAATAACAGCAGCGACAAGCCCTGATGTTACAACAACTGCCCATTTCCAAAATATTGTACCTTTAGAAAGTTTTTCTTGTCGTTGACTAAAAACTTTGAATAAACCTCCACTAACGGCTTTAGCAAGCAATTCTTTTATCTGTCCCTGATAAACATTGTTTTGCTTAATGATTTCTTCGGTTTTAGAGCTATATTTTGAAATTGTATCATCACATGTTTTTTTCAAATCAGAATATTCTAGCTTTGCTTTTTTGTTAGCATCCAACATATCTTTCTTGTAAGTCTCTACAGTTGTGTAAAAATCATCTGCCGTTTTCTTTCGCTCCTGAATTGCAGCTAATGTTTCATCTGCTGAATTGTTCTTGGCTGTTATCTGTGACGCTATTTGATTCACATTATCGAGTTTCGTCTGTATCTCACTCGTAAGTTTTTGAGCATTTTTACTTTCTTCATCAACGGCATTCTTCGTAAGAATGCTTTCTTCTTGTGTTTTCTTAATCTGTTCTAAGAGTTGGTTTGCTGATCTGACCCCGAACTATGTACCAACTACGATTAGAGAGTTATCCACGATATC
>CAZFOQ010000044.1:0-27717 GCA_964520535.1 uncultured Pirellulales bacterium
AGTACAACAAGGTTTTCGAGACGGCAAAACGCCTCGAAAAGCCTTAATCTATTCATCTCATCTATCGGAATAGTATTGTATATGTTCTATGCTTTTTTGTCAACCAATTTCTAAAAAAAAAGATAAACTATCGTAAGTACGTATATATAAATAGCTTATTGTGAGGCATAAGCCATCAATTTTAAAATGTTTATCTTAAATACAGGTGCTATAAGGCAAAGTTCTCAAAAGGATGTAAATTTTTTCGATAGTTTATAATTTTTTAGCCGACAAAGACCGGCAAAAACGTATAATACACTACCAATACAATAGGAATAATAAATGAGAGAAGAACTATGAAACTTTCAACTCGAACAAGATATGGTATACGGGCAGTTTTAGAATTGGCTGAAAATTATGGGAAAGGCCCTGTGCAGCTAAAAATCATTGCACGAGACCAGGGTATATCGGTCAAGTATCTTGAACAACTTATGGCTATATTAAAATCAGCAGGAATTGTAAGCAGTGTCAGGGGTGCCAAAGGTGGCTACGTTATCGCAAAGTCACCTGATCAGATTAAGCTCAGCGATTGTTTCAATTGCCTGGAGGGACCTGTCATTACAGTAGAGTGCGTGGAAAATGATAGTTTCTGTCCAAGAACATGTGGTTGTATTGCCAGGGAAGTCTGGGCTGAAGTTCAAAAGGCAGTTATTACGGTTTTACAATCAATGACGTTACAAAGTCTTCTTGACAAAGCAAAACATGACAAAAGTCTGCATTACCAGATATAGGATATGAAAATGGCACAGGAAAAATTAACTGACGAAACGATTAAGCAAATAGTCGAGGAAATTGTCCACACATATAAGGGTGATACCGGCATAAATTTTATAGACGCATCCAATTTGCCGGCACGAGAGAAGATACTGGAAATCCTCGATTTGTTCACTGAGCTGCTTTTTCCGGGTTATACCGGAAAAAGAGCAGTTACAAAAACAAATATTAGCTATATCGTTGGTGACATTCTTTGTCAGATATATACGGAGCTTTGCGAACAAATTGAGCGAGCTTATCAATACGCCTGCAGAATTAAGGAATGTGACGACTGTGACTGCCGAACGAAGGCGGAAAATGTGACTCAACATTTATTAACTCGCCTTCCGGAAATAAGAGAGCTGCTCAAAGGTGATGTCGGCGCTGCTTTTGACGGTGACCCTGCGGCGCAATCCTACGAGGAAATTGTAATAAGTTATCCGTGTATCACAGCAATAGCCACACATCGTATCGCACACGAATTATATCTCGAAGACGTTCCTTTAATTCCGCGAATCATGAGCGAATGTGCACACTCCGGGACCGGCATCGATATACATCCCGGGGCGAGGATAGGCAGGAACTTTTTTATCGATCATGGCACAGGTGTCGTGGTAGGTGAAACTACCATTATTGGTGATAACGTCAAAATCTATCAGGGAGCAACACTCGGAGCGATGAGTTTTCCCAAGGATGAAAGAGGAAAGATCATAAAAGGCGGTAAAAGGCACCCAACAATCGAGGACAATGTGACAATCTATGCTGAGGCAACGATTTTAGGTGATGTGGTAATCGGGAAAAACGCCGTCATTGGCGGCAATGTCTGGGTGAAAGAATCGGTGCCGGCCGGTGTCACTGTTACAACAGCAAATACAGAATTGGTTTACAAAAGGAATAAAACCAACGAAAAGTGAAACTCACAGGAGAATGTTTTGAACAACTTAGTTGAAAAAATTCAGAACTTAAAACAGCAGCTTAATGCCGTGATACTCGCACACAATTATCAGCCCGGCGAGATACAGGATATGGCGGATTTTACCGGTGATTCTCTGGGCCTGAGCATAAAAGCAGCCCAAACGGATGCCGAGACAATCGTATTCTGTGGAGTTTACTTTATGGCAGAAACTGCGGCAATCCTTTCACCGGAAAAGACTGTTCTTTTGCCGGAAAAACTCGCAGGTTGTCCGATGGCCGATATGATCACGGCAGAGCAACTGAGAGATTTGAAGGGAAAACATCCCGGCTCGCCGGTGGTTTGTTATGTCAATAGTCCCGCTGAAGTCAAGGCCGAGAGTGACTATTGCTGCACAAGTGCCAATGCCGTTGAGGTCGTGAATTCTTTGCCAAAAGACAAAAAAATTATCTTCGTACCCGACAGATATCTCGGGGGATTTGCTGCCGAAAAAACAGCTCGAGATATTGTGCTGTGGCCCGGTTATTGCCCAACGCACATTATGATAACCGAAGACGATATTAAGAACGCCAAGGCGCAGTTCCCCGATGCGATAGCTATGACACATCCCGAGTGTACAGAGCCTGTCAGAAAACTATCGGATCAAATACTCAGTACCGGACAAATGCTCAGCTTTGTCAGGCAAAGTGACGCCAAGAGATTTATCGTCGCGACCGAAATAGGAATAATACACACTCTCAAGAAACTAAATCCCAATGCTGAATTCATTGCAGCGAGCCAAAAGGCTATTTGCCCGAATATGAAAAAGATTACTCTGGAAAAAGTACTCTGGTCGATGGAAGACTCGGCTCAAGGCGGGTCTAAATATAAAATCACAGTTCCTGATGATATAAGAATGGGAGCAACAAAATCACTTGATAGGATGGTTGAGATTCTTCCGGCGAATTAGTCATGATAGAAGTTGATAACAATTCGGTTGGTATCGTACAGACAAAGACAATGCGCGTTGTTGAGCCGGAGCAGCCGTTAAAGCTGGAATGCGGCAAGACATTAGCTCCGATTGATGTAGCCTATGAAACTTACGGCCAAATTAATGCCGCAGGAGATAACGCTGTTTTGATTTGTCACGCCCTAAGTGGCAATGCCCACGTCGCCGGGCGAAATAGCCCTGACGATAGAAAACCAGGCTGGTGGGACATCATGGTCGGCCCGGGAAAAGGCATTGACACAAATAAATATTTCGTTATTTGCTCGAATTTCTTAGGTGGCTGCAGCGGAACCACAGGACCACGCTCGGTGAATCCGGAAACAGGTCAACAATATGGTTTGGATTTCCCAATTATTACCATAGCTGATATGGTCAAAGTTCAAAAGCTCCTTCTGGACAAGCTCGGTATCAAAGGACTTTTAGCAGTGATTGGTGGTTCGATCGGAGGAATGCAGGTCCTGCAATGGACGATTGCATATCCCGAATATGTAAAATCTGCCATACCGATTGCGACGACAACTCACCTTGGCGCCCAATCGATTGCCTTTGATGCCGTTGGCAGGAATGCAATACTGGGTGATTCAAATTATGCCGATGGGCAATACAATAATGAGAAAAGCCCTGATCGAGGTCTTGCAATCGCGCGGATGATTGGGCATATAACATATCTTTCTGAAAAAGGGATGCGTGAGAAATTCGGACGGCAATTGCGAAACGGCGGCCGTTATAGTTACGATTTCAACTCTGAGTTTGCGGTTGAGACATATCTTGACTATCAAGGGCAAAGCTTCGTGGAGAGATTTGATGCCAATAGCTATCTCTACATCACCAAGGCTGCGGACTATTTCGACCTGGCACAGGGCTACCCGTCCTTAAACGAAGCGTTCGCACACACAACCTGCAGATTCCTGGTCATGAGTTTCACGAGCGACTGGCTTTTTACACCTGAACAATCCAGGACGATGGTCGATGCTCTGATCGCCAATCACAAAGACGTCAGTTTCTGCAACATTGAATCACCATACGGTCACGATGCTTTCTTGTTGGAGCCTGAAACACTCGGCTCTTTTATTTCCAGCTTCCTGGATGCCACATATAAGCCCGGATTGAAAAGAGAAAACAGGAGTATAAAAGCAAAGGATGATTATCAGCAGGCTCATATTGAACAAGCCCACCGGGTCAGGGTCGATTATGAAGTGATCGAGACACTAATAGAACCAAACAGTTCCGTTCTGGACATTGGCTGCGGCGATGGAGAGCTATTGGCAAATCTTACAGAAGATAAGAATATCAAAGGCGAAGGTATCGAGCTTGATGAAGACCTTGTCCTGGCTTGTGTAGATAGAGGTTTGTCAATTATACAGCACGATGTCGAGCAGGGACTGGAGAATTATGCCGATAAAAGCTATGATTATGTAATACTATCCCAAACAGTGCAGACAATCAAAAATACCGAAAATGTACTTTCTGAATTATTGCGAGTCGGAAAAAAAGTAATTGTCAGTTTTCCAAATTTCGCACATTGGCGATGCAGGACACAACTGTTCCTGAAGGGCAAAGCTCCGGTAACGAATCAACTGCCCTTTGAGTGGCACAACTCTCCGAACATACATTGTCTGTCACTTAAAGATTTTGAAAAATTCTGCAATAAGCTGGGAGTTAGAGTAGAAAAGAAGATTCCATTGATAAAAACACGCATCAGCCCGGTAAGATTTGCCCCTAATATATTTGCCGAGCAGGTGATTTATGTAACGAGCAAGGAGTGAAATATTTAATTTAGGAGACGTTCGTATGATTTTTTCGCGAGTATCTGAAAAAGATGTTACCAAGGCAATCGTATCTGAATTCACAAAAGAATTCGAAGAACATATTGATAATGACGTGATTATCATAGGTGCCGGCCCCAGCGGACTTGTCGCTGCAACTGAGTTTGCCAAACAGGGTCGAAAAACGCTCCTTATCGAGAGTAACAATTACCTTGGCGGAGGATTCTGGATAGGTGGCTATCTAATGAACAAGGTAACTTTCAGGGCTCCTGCCCAGAGGATCCTCGATGAGATTGATGTGCCATACCAGCAAGCGGGAGAAGGTTTATTCGTTGCTGATGGACCACATGCTTGTTCAAAATTGATTGCCGCTGCGTGCGATGCCGGCGTGAAGGTTTTGAATATGACGAAATTTGAAGATGTTGTAGTAAGGGAAAACAGAGTTTGTGGAGTGGTTATAAACTGGACGCCGGTATCTGCTCTACCAAGAGCAATCACTTGTGTGGACCCGGTTGCTATCGAATCCAGACTCGTGGTTGATGCTACCGGACATGATGCAGTAGTTGTCCGATCACTTGAAAAAAGAGGGCTTGTGGACATAAAAGGATGCGGAGCTATGTGGGTTGAAGAATCTGAGGACGCAGTTGTTGAAAATACGACTGAGGTATTCCCAGGCCTGATTGTGACCGGAATGGCCACCGCCACCACATTTGGTCTACCGAGAATGGGGCCAACCTTCGGAGGAATGCTGCTGTCCGGCAAAAGAGCTGCAGAAATCACAATGAAAGTATTAAAATAAAAGGATGTAGTGTCGTGAATATCAGCGACGGAATGTTGCTGCTTCTAAATATTTATGAGGTCATAAAATGGACAAAGAGGTGAACTATCATCTGGAGACATTAGCTCTGCACGCGGGTCAGAATATAGATTCTGACACACTCAGTCGAGCTGTGCCTATTTATCAGACGACCAGTTACGTTTTCAAGGATTCGGAGCATGCCGCCAATCTGTTCGCATTGAAAGAATTCGGGAACATCTACACACGACTCATGAATCCGACCACGGATGTCCTGGAGAAACGGCTGGCAGCTCTGGAAGGGGGGGTCGGGGGGCTCGCTTTGAGCTCGGGCCAGTCGGCGATCTATGTCAGCATTTTTAATATTTGTGGCTCAGGAGGTCATATTGTCGCCTCGAACTCTCTTTACGGCGGGACAGTGACGTTGTTCAGCCATACATTCGCCAAGCTGGGTATCGACGTAACCTTCGTCGATCCGGAAAAGCCGGAAAATTTTGCCGGAGCGATTAAAGACAATACCCGTCTGATTTATATCGAAAGCGTCGCCAATCCCCGGAACAATGTCATGCAATACGACAAAATAGCCGACATTGCCCACAATCACGGAATACCGGTAATTTGTGACAATACCGTGACAACACCCATCCTCCTGAGGCCGATGGAATACGGCATTGATATTGTAGTCCATAGCTGCACGAAATTCATCGGCGGGCACGGCACGAGCATCGGCGGGGCGATTATTGACTCCGGCAAATTCGACTGGACCAACGGCCGATACCCGGAACTGACCGAGTCGGATCCAAGTTATCACGGCGTCAAATACGCCGAATCCTTTGGTGCACTGGCCTATATCATCAAGGCCAGAACACAGTTTTTACGAGATATGGGCTCCTGCATGTCACCATTTAATGCCTTTCTGTTTTTGCAGGGCCTGGAAACGCTGCATTTGCGGATGCCACGACATAGTGAAAATGCATTAAAACTTGCCCGATGGCTCGAAAATCAGCCCCAGGTGAGCTGGGTGAACTATCCCGGTCTCAAATCGCATCCGGACTATGCTCTGGCAAAAAAATATCTGCCGGACGGACAAGGAGCGATTCTCGGTTTCGGAATCAAAGGCGGCAAAAAAGCCGGAATCAAGTTTATCAATAATGTCACATTAGCCAGTCACCTCGCCAACATCGGTGACAGTAAGACGCTGGTTATTCATCCGGCCAGTACAACGCATCAGCAATTAAGTGAAAAAGAACAACTGGCTGCCGGAGTGACTGAGGATTATATTCGTGTCTCGACCGGGACGGAACATATCGATGATATTATTACTGATTTTCAAAAATCACTTAAAGCCAGTCAAGGATAAAAAATCATGTGGGAATATACAGATAAAGTTAGAGAGCATTTTTTCAATCCGAGAAATGTCGGCGAAATAGAACATCCTGACGGAGTAGGGGAGGTCGGTTCCCTGGCATGCGGCGATGCCCTGAGATTGACCTTCAAGCTCGACAAGGACGGCAAAATCCAGGATGCGATGTTCAAAACATTCGGTTGTGCGAGTGCCATCGCGACATCATCGGTGCTCACCGAATTAATCAAGGGTAAAACGCTGGACGAGGCCGCACAAGTAACAAACAGGGATATTGCGAATTATCTCGGTGGCTTGCCGGAACAAAAAATGCACTGCTCGGTCATGGGCCGGGAAGCCCTTGAAGCGGCAATTGAAAATTACCGAAGCGGCGGTAAAAAGAAGCACGAGCTCGAAGGCAAAGTTGTCTGTACCTGTTTCGGCGTGACCGACAAAGAAATCGAAAGAGTCATACGCGAAAATGATTTGACGACTGTTGAGGATGTTACGAACTATTGCAAGGCCGGCGGCGGATGTGGCGGCTGCCAGAGCGAAATCGAAAAAATAATTGAAAAGATACAGGGCGATAAAGCAAAGGAAAAACAAGTAGCTGTTCCTCAACGAGCAAGCGGACTGACGAATATTAAAAAAATTCAGATGATACAACAAACGATTAATGAGCAAATCAGACCGGCACTTCGGGCTCACGGAGGGAATATCGAGCTGATAGATGTTGAAGGCAACAAAGTCATCGTCGCATTCCGAGGGATGTGTGCACAATGCAGGCTGGCTGAATATACAATGAAAGATGTGGTTGAGGCCAAACTGAGAGAATTCGTTTCCAAAGAGCTTTTCGTCGAAGAAGACAAAGAATCAGCAGCACAGCCTCATAATCACATAGAATAAAAATGAGTTTTGATATTTATCCGGCGGTTTAACGCAGGTTTGAATCTAAGTAATAATGCGGGATTAAATAAAATGAAAACAATATACTTCGACAACAACGCCACAACAAAAGTAGATGAACGAGTGCTGGAAGAGATCAGACCCTTATTCTGCGAGCTGTACGGCAATCCTTCGAGCATGCATACATTCGGGGGACAGATCGGTCGCAGAATCTCTCAGGCGCGAGAGCAGGTGGCCGGCCTGCTTGGTTGTGATCCGGGTGAAATAATATTTACAAGTGGTGGCACGGAAAGTGACAACGCCGCCATCAACGGTACCCTGGCTGCGGTACCAAACCGACGTAAAGTCATAACGACCAGGGTGGAGCATCCGGCCGTATTAGCGGTTTGCAGAGAACTGGAAAATCACGGCTACACTGTCGTGGAGTTAAGTGTGGACAAACAGGGCCGGCTTGACCTGGCCGAACTGGAGGAACAGCTTGACGATAACACAGCCCTGGTGACAATAATGTATGCAAACAACGAGACGGGTGTGATATTTCCAATTGAGAGAATCGCCGAACTGGTTACCGGCAGGGGGATAGCGTTCCACACCGACGCGGTACAGGCGGTTGGCAAGATACCCTTGAACTTGTCGAAGAGCAATATTGATTTACTCAGTATCTCCGGCCATAAACTTCATGGGCCAAAAGGAGTGGGTGTTCTGTTTGTCAGGAAAGGGACACGGATTTCTCCCTCTATGTTAGGCGGTCATCAGGAAGCCGGAAGAAGAGCAGGGACGGAAAATGTGCCGGGTATCGTCGGTCTTGGAAAAGCGTGCGAACTGGCACAGATAAATATCAAAGAAGAAAACGAGAGGGTAAAATACCTGCGGGACAAACTTGAGAAAGCGATATTAGAGGAATGCCCGGATTGTCGTCTCAATGGTGATAAAAACAATCGCCTGCCAAATACGAGCAATATCAGTTTTGAATATATTGAGGGCGAGGCGATTTTATTAATGCTCGATCAATACGGCATCTGCGCCAGCAGCGGTTCGGCCTGCACCTCCGGCTCACTGGAACCGAGTCACGTACTCAGGGCGATGGGCGTTCCCTTTACCGCAGCTCACGGTTCGATCCGATTTAGCCTGAGCAGATACAGCACTGAAGAAGAAGTAGATTATGCCATCGAAAAAATACCCCCGATTATAAATCGCCTCCGGGAATTATCGCCGTTTGTGGTAAAATAAAATATGGGATTTTTCTTTATATTGGTCTTATGACTCTTAACGATAAGTACAGTTTGCTTCAGCAAATCCTTAGAGGCCTTAATAAAGTGGTTGTTGCCTACTCCGGTGGAGTTGACAGTACCTTTTTATTGAAAGCCGCTATCGATACACTCGGTTCCGAGAACGTGTTGGCCTGCATAGGCATTAGTTCATCCCTGGCAAAGTCTCATTACAATCGAGCCATCGAATGTGCCAAAATAATGGGGGCAAATATCGAGGAAGTCGAAATAGGGGAAATCCAAGACTCCGAATATTCGGCGAATAATCCCGACCGCTGTTTTCACTGTAAGACGCATCTGTATTCTGTCCTCAAAGATATCGCTAAGAAAAAAGGCTTTAACGGCGTGATATGCGGCTCGAATTACGATGATATGGACGATTTTCGTCCCGGCAATAAGGCCGCCGATATCTATGAGGTGCGCTCTCCTTTGATGGAAGCCAAAATAACCAAGAACGATATTCGCGAGATGAGCAGAAAACTAAATTTACCGACAGCGAATATTCCTGCTTCGCCGTGCCTGGCTTCCAGAATCGCCTACGGCCTGGAAATTACCGAGCAGCGATTAAAACAAATTGAGGAGGCTGAAGATTTTTTGAGGGAACTGGGATTTGTTGAATTCCGTGTCCGCCATCACGATACAATCGCTCGAATTGAAGTCAAACCCGAAGACTTTGGAAAAGTCATTACAGAACCAACCCGTCAAAGGATAGTAGATAAGTTCAAATCACTTGGTTTCATATATGTTACACTCGACCTCCAGGGCTTTCGCTCAGGCTCGCTAAATGAATTACTCTCAGAAGACCAAAAATAAAATTGTCCCGAGCCTCTCTGGAAAGACTGGGACAAAGCTTTCATCAACGATTAAGTCAGAGTATGAAAAGCCGGATATATGCGTTCATTTAGCAAGTTGAAGTTAACTACTCAGGAGTTTATGCCACTTACGGCCGTCGGATTCGATGAGCTTGTCGGCGGCGGGAAAACTTTCCGCTCCCGCCGGATATTCATGCAAATCAGAGCCGTCATTTTCCCATGATTCCATGATGGGTGTTAATAACCGCCACGCAGCCTCGATGGCGTCCTGCCTTGTGAAAAGTGTCTGGTCTGAGAGCATACAATCCAGTAACAGCCGTTCATAAGCTTCCGGGGCTTCAATCCCGAAAAGGTCCTGGTAGCTAAAATTCATTGTCAGTGTGCTTATGCAACTTTTCGAGCCCGGCCGCTTGGCCTGAAAGTTCAATAAAATCCCTTCCCGTGGTTGAATCTGTAATATCAGGACGTTGGGCGGCATTTCTCCCAGACCCATCGAGGAAAACATCGAGTGAGGGACATTTTTAAAGGTAATGGCGATTTCGGTATCTTTACAGGCGAGTCTTTTGCCGGTCCGCAGGTAAAAAGGGACATCCTTCCATCGCCAGTTGTCCACAAAAAGTTTTGCGGCAACGAAAGTTTCCGTTTTCGAGTCTGGTTTGACTCCGGGCTCGGAGAGATAGCCTGCAACTTGTTTGCCGTTTACCGAGCCGCTGCAATATTGTCCCCGAACAACAGTTCTATCCAGCTCACCCTCTCTGAAGGGGCGGATCGAGCGTAAGAGCTTTACTTTCTCGTCGCGAATACTATCAGCTTCAAAAGATGCCGGGGGCTCCATCGCCGCTAATGTAAGCATTTGGAGCATGTGATTTTGAAACATGTCCCGAAGAGCGCCGCTTTTATCATAGTAGCTCACCCGATGCTCAACGCCAACCGATTCGGCTATCGTAATCTGGACGTGGTCGATATAGTTGCGGTTCCAGATTGGTTCGAAAATCGCATTGGCAAAACGGAACATCAAAATATTCTGAACGGTCTCTTTGCCGAGATAATGGTCTATGCGATAGACCTGAGACTCATCAAAACATTGATGGATTTTGTCACTCAAATCCAGTGCACTTTGGAGGTCCCTGCCGAACGGTTTTTCGACAACCAATTTTCTATTTGACTTTAAGCCGGCCTTTGCGGGACATGATAATCCCGCTAAACCAAGCTGTTCGACGATTGTGCCATATAAGAATGGCGGCACCGACAAGTAAAAAACAAGGCTCCCGTCAACGTGATGCTTTTTATTCAACTCGGCTATTTTAGGAGCGATCTCGACGTACAGTGAGATATCGCCGTAATCTCCGGTAATATAGTATAACCTGTTAGTAAACGGTTCCAGTTCCTTCGACGGTACCCCGGGAGACTTTTGTTGTATTGCCTGTTGTGCATCCTGCCTGAACTGCTCATCCGAAAGCTTCGTTCTGCCTGTTCCCAACAGATAGAACTGCTCGCTTAGCAAACCATGTTTGTACAGCCGGAACAGACTTATCAGTAACATCCTGCGAACAAGATCGCCGGAAGCCCCAAAGACAACAAGTCCGCTTGGCCCGGCAGCAGTCTCGACACAGATAATATCCTGCCGGCTTATAGACAGTCCAACTTCCCGCACAATATGTGTCCTGTTATTATGAGCTAATCTTCGACCAGCTCGAACTCATCCTGGCCGGCTCCGCAATCCGGGCAAACCCAGTCATCGGGTAAATCTTCAAAAGCAGTACCTGCTTCGACGCCATTGTCCGGATCACCGACGGCCGGATCATAAATATAACCACACAGTAAACACTTATACTTTTTCATGTTACGTGCTCCCAGTTCTGATATTTATTGTGGTTTCCTATTCACGTTGCTATCCTGCTGTTATAAAGCATCGAGTTTCTGTTTAAGGACAGCAATATGCCCAATTTCTTCCTTAATTATGTCCTCGACCTTTTCCTTACCGGCTCTGCGTGAGACGGCCTCTTTCAGACCGACATAAAAAGCAACAGAGTCCCTTTCCGCACCGATGGCCATTTTTAAAACGGCCTCCGGTGTGTCTTTGCCGGCCAACTGTTCGAGAAGGTCGGCCTTGGGATCAAAAATATGGTCATCCGCCATAACTTTCAGATACATCTGCGCCTCACTATTGGGATCAAATACAATAGGCTCGGCTTCTGTTCCGGAAAGCTCCGCCCGCATAGCGGCAAAAGTTTTTTCATGCTTATCTTCCATCACGGCAAGGTCAAGAAACAACTCGCTTACCTGCGGGAACTTTTTTGCCGCGGCACGATAAAACTTCGCTCCGTTTCTTTCTATTTGTTCGGCCATTTCAAAAACTTCGTCTGCGCTAAAAGGCATACCCATGCAATTCTCCTTTCAGTTGAATGCCTGCAATACTCTATTGTTGTCCATATACAAAATTATTTCTTAAGTTCATTCAGCCGTGGCTTTGGCCCTGTCTTCCTGGGACATTGCTGCCAGTTTCTCCACTTTCTTAATATCCAGTCCCAATCCTTTGGCTACGCGTTTTCCATAGTCTTTATCCGCCTTATAAAACACCGCTGTCTGGCGTAATTGGATCCGTTTCTGAGCACCGCCCAGGTGACCGACAATATTGCCGATCAGGTGGTCGCGATCCTCATCGGTCATCACGTCACGATAGAGATTACCCGCCTGGACGAAATCGTCGTTCGGATGTGAATAAGCCTGACGCGCTGCATCCCCGGAGACCTCAAAGGGCGGCTCTAAAGATTTCGGATCCGGCGCAGGGCCCCCAAAGCTGTTCGGCCAGTAATTCGGACCGCCTTCGCCATTATCGTCAACACGCATGGAAGCATCCCGCTGGTAACTATTTTCAGAGGCGCCTTTCGGCGAGTTGACCGGAATCAGGTGATAATTCGGACCCAGACGATGAATGTGCGTATCGTGGTACGAAAAAATGCGGGCTTGCAGCATTTTATCCGGCGAGGCGGCAATGCCGGGGACCAATTTACCGGGACAGAAGGCCGCTTGTTCCACTTCGGCGAAGTAGTTTTTCGGATTACGGTCTAAGACCATCCGGCCGACCTCGATGAGAGGAAAATCGCTGTGGGGCCAAACCTTGGTGATATCGAAGATATCAAACCGGTAGTCTTTCGCCTGTTCGGGAGTCATAATCTGCACCTGGACCGTCCAGCTTGGATTCTCACCCCGCTCGATAGCATCATACAAATCTTTCGTGGCATGATTAGGATCTTCCCCTGAGATGCGGGTTGATTCATCTCTGGTCAGGTTCTTGATGCCCTGGTCGGTTTTGAGATGGTACTGCACCCAGAAATACTCACCGTTTGCATTATACCATTTGAAGGTATGGCTGCTGTAGCCGTTCATATGCCGATACGTTGCCGGGGTGCCGCGGTCAGAGAACAAAATCGTGACCTGATGGATTGATTCCGGAGTTAACGACAGAAAATCCCAAAACATATCCGGGTCCGGGCAGTTGGTCGCCGGGTGACGTTTCTGGGTGTGAATAAAATCGGGAAATTTGAGTGGATCGCGAATGAAGAAGACCGGCGTATTATTCCCGACTAAATCGTAGTTGCCATCCTCGGTGTAGAACTTGACGGCGAAACCGCGCGGATCGCGTGCGGCATCGGCCGAACCTTTTTCGCCACCGACCGTGGAAAAACGAACAAAAACCTCTGTTTTCTTACCCACTTTGGAAAGGAACTTCGCCTTTGTATATTTTGTGAGGTCCTGGGTGACTTCGAAATAACCGCCTGCTCCGGCACCTTTGGCATGCACGACTCGCTCAGGGATTCTTTCCCGGTCGAAATGCGCCAATTTTTCCAAAAGATGGGCGTCCTGCATCAGGACCGGACCCCGGTTGCCTGCCGTCATGGAATTCTGATCGTCCCCGACTGGTATTCCAAAAGCCGTTGTTAATTTTTTCTTACTCATTGTAATTCCCCCTTTCTCGATTCATAACCATTTTAAAAATTTTAAAGTAAAGACAATTTCTATCATTATTCGCCTTTGGCTGCCGGCGGCGTAAAGATCCTCTGTCCCAATTCACGGTCGAGCATAAACATGCCGCCCGGAGCATCTTCCATCATTTTCAATTGCTGAACATTTTCATCCGCCGAGGCCTCTTCTTCGACCTGTTCTGTGACAAACCACTGGAGGAAGCCGTTTGTCGCATGGTCTTTTTCCTGGATTGCCAAATCGACCAGATCGTTAATCAGTCCGGTGACTTTTTGCTCGTGTTTGAAAACTGCTTCGAAAACGTCCAAAGGTGATTCCCATTTTGTCTGTGGACCGTCAATGGCTTTCAACAGAACTCTGCCGCCGCGCTCGTGAATGAAATCGTAGATCTTCATCGCGTGCATCATCTCTTCCTGCGTCTGCGCGCGCATCCAGTTGGCAAAGCCGTTTAAGTTCAAAGACTTAAAATAGGATTCCATTGACAAATACAGATAAGCCGAATACATCTCCGCGTTGACCTGGCTGTTCAGAGCCTGTTCCATTTTCTTGCTTATCATTTGTCATCCTTTCCAGAGCCCGTGGACATTGCAGTACTCTCTGGCGCTGACGCTATCGGCTTCAACACGAAAGACCGCTTCCGCCGGCTTACCCGGCTGCAGGAATTGCCTGTATGCCTTGCCGTCGGCTAACAGCTCGATCCACTCGATGTAATGTTTCTCTTCCATAGGATGAGGCACACTGCCAACCTTTACCTTGTAGCCGCCATCGACCTTCTCGATGACCGGCACATGTTTTTCCGTTGTGGCGTCTGCCGTTTTTTCATCAAGAAGTTCCATCGGCTCGCCGCAACAGACCAGCTCGCCTGCGCCGCCGTGAAGCACCTCTACAATATTACCGCACACGGCACATTTGTATACTTGTAGTTTCTCAGCCATTTTCTTCCCCTTTCTACTTTTTTAATCTAATTGGTAATCTCAAGCTCTTTATGTTTAGCTAAAATTCTATCAGCCAGCTTGTCCAATGCAAGAAAATCATCTTCTTTCGGATATCCTTTTATGACCACCGGCTCTAAAATTTCCGCCTTTAGATTCGGCATCAAAGCTGCCAACTGCTCGACCATTTTGCCGCCCCAGCCGTAAGAACCTATAATAGATGCGAATTTAACTTTAGGTCTTAAAGCATTTGCTAAAAATGCGGCATAAGCAGCACAGGGATGAGGTCCAATTAATACCGTTGGTGAACCAATTACAATCGTTGCCGCATCCACTAACGCCATAGCAAGTTTGCCAACATCAATTGTCGCAAGCTCGAACTGTTTTACTGTGATATCCCTTTGAATCAGGGCATCGACAAAATGCGAAACCATCCTGGCCGTACTGCCGTGCATCGAGACATAAGGAACTATTACCTCGTTCTTGACGGCGTCAGAGGCCCAGTCTTTATAAGCATTGACGATGAACTCGGGCCGATTGTGAACCGGACCATGGCTTGGAGCGATTGTTTCTATTTCCCGGCCTTCGAGCTTTGCAATGTTGGCATTGACCTGTTTCCTGAACGGCATCATGATTTCGGCATAATAACGCTTTGCCGATTCATACACGACGGCCTCGTCGTCGACAAACAGGCTGCTGGTCGCAAGATGAGCGCCGAAGAAATCGCATGGAAACAATATCTTGTCTTCTTTCAAGTAAGTCCCAAAAGTTTCGGGCCAGTGTACCCAGGGAAGATAGATAAATTCAAGAGTTTTGTCACCCAGCGTCAGCGTTTGACCATCTTCGACAGTAATGAAACTATTATCCTCCAAACCAAGAAAGTCTATTAACATCTGTTTGCACTTTGGATTCGTCACTACCTTCGCATCCGGATACATTAGCAGAACATCAGGCAAACTGCCGGAGTGGTCCTGCTCAGCATGATGGCTGATTATGTAGTCAATCTTGTCAACGCCGCATCGGATAAGATTATCCAACAGGACTATTGTTTTAGCAGGATCAACCGTATCAATCAAGGCCGTCTTGTCGCTGCCTCTTATCAGGTAAGAATTATAACTCGTACCGTCCGGCAGGGGGATCAGCCTGTCAAACAATCTGGCATCCCAGTCAATCGCTCCAACGGCATAAACATCTGCTTTAATCTGTCTCATCCTTCGATACCTTTCAGGGCCTCGATAGTCTCTTCATAGTCAGGCTCATTTGTCAGTTCATCCACTATTTGCATATACCTGATTATCCCTTCAGCATCCACTATGAATACAGCCCGCGCCAGGAGTCGTAACTGCTCTATCAGAACACCGAAAGCCTTGCCGAATTCTGCTTTACGGTGGTCTGAAAGCGTCTGCACATTTTCCACTCCCGCTGCTCCACACCATCGTTGCTGGGCAAAAGGAAGGTCCATGCTGATTGTCAGGACAACCACGTTCCTGCTCAGAGCCTTGGCCTGCTCATTGAACTTTCTGGTCTGAACATCACAAACGCTTGTGTCCAAAGAGGGAACAGATGATATCAGACAGACCTTTCCCCGAAAAGAGGACAGCTTGACTGGTGACAGGTCGTTGGTTAAAACCTCAAAATCCGGGGCAGGATCACCGACTTTGACCGGATTGCCCCCCAGGGTCAGAGGACTGCCCTTCATTGTTACGACTTTTTTATCTTCCATGATTTTACTCCATTTTCCTCGCTTGTGCACGTGGTCTTATGCTCCGGTCTCGTCGGAGTATACTATACGAAACTCATCCAGTAAAGACCTTAATTTTTCCTGTTTGTGCTTCTTATTTTTTTCTCCCCTTGTTTGAATTAGAAGTTTGCAGCTTCTATTTCATAATAGCTCAGCGGATGCTCACAGGCAGGGCACATATTCGGCGGCTCAAGCCCTTCGTGTACATAGCCGCAGTTTCGACAGACCCATCTTACCGGTTTGTTCCGCTTGAACACAAGGCCGTCCGTGATATTTTTTGCCAATTTAAGATATCGCTCTTCATGGCGTTTTTCGGCGATGGCTATATTGCGAAATACCTCGGCAATTTCAGCAAAACCCTCTTTATCCGCTACCTCGGCGAAGCCCGGGTACATCTCGGTTTGTTCGTAGTGCTCACCTGCCGCTGCCTCTTTCAAATTATCGACCGTCGTACCAATAACACCGGCGGGAAATGCTGCGGCAATTTCCACCTCCCCACCCTGTAGAAATTTGAATTCACGCTTGGCGTGCTCTTTCTCCTGATTGGCCGTCTCCTCAAAGATCGCCGCGATCTGCTCGTATCCCTCCTTTTTGGCCTGGCTGGCAAAATATGAATATCGATTCCTTGCCTGCGACTCACCGGCAAAAGCCGCTAATAAATTCTTTTCCGTCTGACTTCCTTTGAGTTCCATCTGAAACCTCTCTTTCATAAAGTGTTAATTACACAATTAATCTATTTACATAAATCACATATCCCTTCGACATAGACTGTTTTCCGCAGCACTTTGAACTTTCTATTAATATATGCCGGCAGCTTGATGTCGTCAAATGGCTTATGATGGAAATCAATAATCCTTTTGCATTTTATACACTTAAAATGCTGATGTTCCGCCGATCCGGCATCATAACGCTTGGCATCGCCCGAGCCTTCGACGGCATAGGCCGCACCAATCTCGTTGAGAGTTAGAAGTGTCCTGTTTACCGTATCCAGTGATATGCTCGGGAATATTTTTTTTACCTTTCTATGCAGCATCTCTGCTGAAGGATGTTCCTCTGTTTTGAGAAGCTCTCGATATACCGCTACCCGCTGAGGAGTAACTTTCAGGCCCATTTCCCTGCATCGATTCGCAAACCAGTCGGTTTTTTTGTCCAGCTCGTAACTGCTAATTTTACTTTTTATCTTTTTCATAGCTGTTACTATATAGGATTTACTCCTATTAGTCAATAATTCCTTGAAAAATTTTCCCGTTTATAAATGATTATAAATGCCCGATTTATCGGGATAAACTTAAAAATACCAAAATTTTCCTTCTAAGATTTGCTCTTTTTAATAACTACTAAAAAGAGGATTGATTTCCAAGAAAGCTTGATAAATTGCTGTGCCGAATGTTCCGGCCCCCCATCTATTGGAAAACTAAAAAAGATAAGAAAACGAAGAAAAGGACATAACAATAGGTCATTATCCTTATTTATGCTGAATTGTTTTGGACAGCAAAAATCGTTGATGATATGATAACAACTCGATTGTGTATAAAAGAAACGACTTTTCAAGGAACCAAAACTATGAGAAAAAATAGAACGCCGTTTTATAAGTGGCTCATTATTAACATGTCAATATTGGTACTGACCTCTGTGATATCGGGCCAACCACGTACCTTTGAACAACAAGCTCAGACACAAGCTGAAATTAGCAATGAGCATTCCATCATCCAAATGTACATCGGTCAGGAACATTTAGCATCGACACAATTAGCTAAAGCTCAGATGGAGCAAACCGTTCCCCGCCAGCGAAATTCCGAACAGACAACCGAGCAAAAGATACAGGTTTCCGCACTGAGATGTGAGGGACGCACAGAACCGCTCGGCTTGGACCAGGCAAATCCGTGTTTCGAGTGGCAACTGCGATCCAACAGACGAGGAACGATACAATCGGCCTACCAGGTGCGTGTGGCGTCTGGGCCGGAGCTTCTAACGGCAGGTACACCCAACCTATGGGACAGCGGCCGTGTCACTTCCCGGCAGTCGCATTACATTGCCTATGGCGGCAAAGCGCTACAGTCTTCACACAAGTATTACTGGGCAGTCCGCCTGTGGGATAATCACGGTAACGTAACCGATTGGAGCGAACCGGCAATGTTTGTGACCGGATTACTTGCTTCCGACGACTGGCAGGCCAAATGGATTACCGCCGAACGAACCGACAAAGATCCGTTACCAATCTTCCGTAAGGAGATCGAACTTACCAAATCCGTTAAACATGCAGTAATGCATATTTGCGGCCTGGGACAATACGAGTTGCGGCTGAACGGTCAACGCGTCGGAGACCATGAGATGGACCCTGGCTGGACGAACTATCGCAAAACCTGCCTGTACAGCTCGTACAACGTGACTGAGCTTCTAAAGCAGGGTGACAACTGCATTGGTGTCATGTTAGGCAACGGCATGTACAATGTCCCCGGCGGACGTTACACCAAGTTCAAGGGCACGTTCGGTCCGCCGAAGTTGATCTGCCAATTACATATCACTTTCGCTGATGGTTCAACGCAGGTTTTTGCCTCTGACGAATCCTGGAAATTTTCTCCGGGACCAATTACTTTCACGTGTATATTCGGCGGGGAAGATTACGACGCAAGGCGTGAACAGCCAGGTTGGGACAAACCGAATTTCGACGACAGCTCCTGGGACGCAGTTTCAGTCTGTGACGGCCCCGGCGGCAGACTTGTAGCTCAGTATGCGCCACCGGTCAAGGTGGATAAATACCTCCCGTCAGTCGCAATCGAGCGTCTCGACGACGGCAGAATCGAGGTTGATTGCGACCTGAACCTCTCGGCTCGGCCGGTGATAAAGGTAAAAGGGCCCGCCGGCAGCCAGGTTACCATCATGTGCGCTGAAAAACGTGGACAGCCGTGGACGAAAAGAGGAGGTTACAGTCATACTTATACACTAAAAGGCCAGGGCGAAGAGATTTTCAGGCCGCGATTCACGTACTTCAGCTTCCAGTACCTGTATATCTCCGGAGCCGATTTACCCGGTGACGTCACCGGCCAGGGCAACCGACCGATACTACTGGAGGCAGGAAGCGAGTTCCTGACCAGTTCCGCCGCTGATGTAGGCGGCTTCGAATGCTCAAACACATTATTTAACGATATCGACGCAATGGTCGACCGGTCGGTACGCAGCAACCTTCATTGCGTTTTAACCGACTGTCCGCATCGCGAGAAACTCGGCTGGCTTGAGGCCTCCCATCTGATGGGACCTTCCATTCTCTACCATCGTGATGCACATTATCTGTACAGGAAAATCTGCCGGGATACAAGTGAGTCACAACTGGACAACGGCCTGGTTCCTAATATCGCCCCGGAATATACAAAGTTCCGCGGCGCTTTCTTTGAATCGCCCGAGTGGGGCAGTGCCTGTGTCCAATTGCCGAATCTGCTACACAAATGGTACGGGGACAATATCACCGAAGAGCAGCGGTACGAGACCATGAAACGATACACGCGCTACCTGGCCGATTCGCGAAATGACCAGGGACTGGTGAAGCCGGGACTGGGTGACTGGTACGACTGGACTCCGGAAAAGGGACATGTCGGCGCTTCCCAACTAACACCCCCCGAACTGCCCGCCACGGCGTTTCTTTATGATAACGCCCGTATCGTCGCTCGCGTTGCCAAAATGATTGGAAAAGATGCCGACGCCGCGGAGATGGAAAAGCTCAGCCGGCAGGTTCGGCAGGACTTTATTAAGGCCTATTATAAATCCGCCGAACACTCAGTCGCCACGGGCTCTCAGGCATCGTTAGCCACGGCCCTGCATTTCGGCCTGGTGCCCGAAGAAGACCGGGAGCAGGTGCTGGACAACTTAGCTAAAGAAGTTGAGAAGGCAGGGTATCGCCAGTCAACCGGCGAAGTCTGCTTCCGTATGCTGGTCCAGGCACTGGCCGAAGGTGGTCGGTCCGATGTGGTTTATCGCATGATCAATCGCACCGATATACCCGGCTACGGCCACATGCTCAAACTCGGTTTCAAGACACTTTCCGAAAGATGGGACAAACCGGGCTCATCGATGAACCACTGCATGTTCGGCCAAATCCAGGAATGGTTCCAGAATTCGATTGTCGGCATTCGGCAGATGCCGGATTCTCTTGGCTTCGAGCGTATTAAGCTTTGCCCGGAACCGGTAGGGGACCTGACCTGGGCCTCAGGAAATTACGACAGCATGTACGGGCGGATCGAAAGCAATTGGCGCATCGAGGACGATAGCTTCCTTTGGCAGATTACTGTTCCGGCGAATACTACCGCCGAATTGTACGTGCCGGTGACCGACTCTGACAAGGTGACCGAAAGTGGTAAAGCCATCGATCAGGCCGAAGGTGTTATATTCCTGCGGCTGGAACCGGCCCGCGAGCCGGAGACTTCTCTTGCCCAAGCGGTCTATGAAGTTGGCTCCGGCACATATCAGTTCCGTTCCAAGATAAAATAGTCACCATATCTTGTTTAAATCGACAACTAAGCAAGGAAGCTCTCAGAACGAAGCCCAGAGGCTTGAAGGAAATTTAATTACGAGCCAGAAACCTTAAAAGTATTGAGCCGTTAACGCTGTCATCCTGAGCAAAGCCGGCTGCCGATTTGAAAGACTGTAAGTGTTATTACGTATGCCAGGATGGTCAGGCCGAAGAATTGGAACAGCGCCCATCGCCAGGAATTCGTTTCCTTTCTGGTCATGACGACCGACGCGATGCACGGCGCGTAAATCAGGCAGAACAGCATAATGCAAAATCCGGTCAAAGGCGTATAGTTCGCCCGCAGTTTCTGCCGCAAAGTCATATCCGGTTCGTCCTCACTGCCGACCGCATAAACGATTGACAATTGCGATACAAAGACTTCCTTCGCCGCGGTGGCGCCGATAAGGGCCGTTCCGATCTTCCAGTCGAAACCGAGCGGTTTTAGTGCCGGTTCTATCGCTTTTCCCAATCTGCCGATAACCGAATGTTCCAGTTTTTCCTGCTGAGCCTGCTGGAGTGTCAGGTCTGCGAGCGAGTCCGGACTGGGTTTCGGATAACTCATTGCAAGCCAGAGCACAATCGAGATAGCCAGAATGATTGTGCCGGCCTTTCGCAGATACATCCAGCCTCGCTGCCACATGTGGATGCAAATCGATTTGAAGGTCGGGACACGGTAGGGTGGCAGCTCCATAACAAACGGCACGGTCTCGCCACGAAAGACTGTCAGGCGTAAAAACTTAATGCAGATAACAGCTATGATGATTCCTATCAGATAAATCAGCCACATCATCGGCCCGTGCCATCGCTCGGAGAAAAACGCTGGAATAATCAGGGCGTAAATCGTCAGCTTCGCACCGCAGCTCATCAGCGGGATTATCATTATCGTTGTCAGTCTGCTGCGTTTGTTTTCGAGGATTCGCGTGGCCATAATCGCCGGTATGGAACATCCGAATCCGATGAGCATCGGGATAAAACTTTTGCCGTGCAGGCCGATCTTGTGCATGATGCGGTCCATAATAAATGCCGCCCGAGCCATATATCCGGAATCTTCCAGCAGTGCTATCATTAAAAACAGCAGCAGAATATTAGGCAGGAATACGAGCACTCCGCCGACACCGCCTATGACACCGTCCACCAGAAGTGACATTAACCAGCTTTCGCTTCCTACCGGCCAAAGACCTGTTATGGCATTGGCCATCCAGCCGAAGAACCACTCAAGCCAGCCCATCGGATAACCGCCGAGCTTGAATGTCAGGACAAACGTCAAATACATCAACAGCAGAAAAATCGGCAGCCCGAGGATGCGATGTGTCACGATAGCATCGATCATGTCGCTGTAATTATGCCGCAGTTCGACGGTGGTTTTTATCGTCTCCTGGCACGCACCGGATATAAAACCGTACCGTCGGTCCGCCATGATGACTTCCGGATTGTCGCGGAAAATGCTTTTTAGATGCTCGGTCGAAGCGGCAACAGTATCGAGCACTTCCCGGCTGTTGACCTTTGCGGTTATCTCGTCATCCTGCTCAAGCAGCTTGAGAGCCAGCCATCTTGGCTCGTACTTCTGTGTCAAGAGATGCTCTTTGCCGGAAACGGCCTTTTCGATTTGTTCCAGCTCCTGCTCAATTTCTTCACCGTAATTGATTCTGTGCGTGCGCTGCCGTTTAGTCTGCTCGGCGGTTTCGATAATCGCATCGAGCAGCTCAGTTTTACCTTTGCCTTTATTGCCAACGGTTTTAACGATTTTAGCTTCCAACAGCATGGACAACTGTTCGATATCAAACAGCATACCCTTCTGCTCAGCAATGTCACTCATATTGAACGCCAGAACCAGCGGGATATTCATTTCAATAAGCTGGGTTGCCAGATACAGGTTCCGCTCGATGCTGGAAGCATCGATAATATCGACGACAATGTCCGGCTGCTCGTCGATGATAAAGTTGCGGGCAATAAGCTCTTCGGTCGAATAGGCGGTCAGACTGTACGTCCCCGGTAAATCCACAAATGTAATTTCGTAATCCCTATACCTGCGGATGCCCTGTTTCTTCTCCACTGTCACGCCGGGATAATTGCCTACATGCTGGCGCGCACCGGTAAGCTGGTTGAAAATCGAGGTTTTTCCGCTGTTAGGATTGCCGGCCAGGGCCGCTGTGATTTTATTCATCATCACAACCATATACCATTATCTTTCGGGCCATACCCCTACCCAGCATCATTTTGGAGCCTTTGACGCTGATGACAAAAGGGCCGGGATGGCCGTTACTTACGACTGTTATTTCCACATTGGGCAAAAGCCCCATCGAGGCGAGCCGGCTGTTCAAGCCGCGTCCGGCTTCTATACTCGCCAGTTTGACTTTTTCGCCGGACCGAACTTTCGACAAAGGTTTTATGTGCTGAGGCTCCATTCGTTATTTCTCACTTGCCCCTTCGACTGCGCTCAGGGCAGGTTTTTGAGTTTCTTCTTCCTTGTTTTGCAGAATTTCTGGAATTCATCCCTGACATCGTTACCGTTTTCACTGCTGTGGCTTACAAATTCAATGAAAGACAAAAGTTTGGCAATAATCTCCGGCCCAAGAGCGTGCTCGGCTTTGCAAGCGGCCTTTTGGGCAATACCCGGTTTGACGCTTAGGACATCGGTAAAAAAGGATTTGAGAATTTCATGCCGGTTTGCAATCTCCGCCGCGGCGGCCTGTCCCGATTTGGTCAGGCTGATATAATCGTAAGGCTTGTAATTCACCAATCCTTTCTTCTTTAAAGTTCGCAGGGCGCCGGTCACAGAAGCACGGGAAACGCCGAGCTGCTCGGCGATATCCTTACTGCGGGTAATATTATTCTCGCCCGCCAGGTTGAAAATCGCCTCCAAGTAATCTTCCAGAGACGCACTGAGTTTTGCCTTTTTCGTAGCCATAGCACAAAATCATTATAATTATAAGGTATCCCTAATATAGTTAGGAAAGCCTAACTTTGTCAAGGTTTTTTTAAATTTTTTGAAATTTAATATTCTGCCGCAATTCTACGGGTTTCAACCCGTAGATGAAGTTATCCGACGAAGTCGGACGGGTGTAGCCCGAAGCGGCAATGCCACGGGTTTTAACCCGTGGTTGTTTACTGGGTATTTTCTATAATATATCGAGAAATTGCACAGAAATGCACTGTATGGTTTTATATGGGATATGATATTTACATAAAAGGATGTGAATAATGAGGAAAATTGTATCTTTCGTAGTCATTCTTATGATGATTGTTTTCGTAGTTAATGTTCAAGGCGGTGACTGTCCGCGGTTTCGCGGGCCCGAAGGTGACGGCCAGTTCGCTGAGACCGGATTGCTGAAAAAATGGCCGGAAGACGGGCCGAAGCTTGCCTGGTCTGTGGATAAGCTTGGCAAGGGATATTCATCAGCGGGTTTTTGTTTAAACGCGAGAAACGAGCATCGTGTTGCGACATACGAACCAAGTACCAAACGGTACATGAGAACGACGAACTACAAGCTGATTATAAATAGAAAAAGGGCAAGCTAAAAGACTTGCCCCATATAAAAACTAAATCATTAAAAGCAGCTTGTGTGCTATTTTCGGCGACGAAGCAGTACCAAACCACCCAGGAATAACAATCCGAATGTTGCCGGCTCGGGAATCAACTGCACATTGTCAATGTAATACTTCCCTACGGTTGTTGCATTGGAATCGATGTTCGATGAGAAGATAATCTGCATCCACGTTACGCCGGTTGTATCATAATCAGAAAGGTCCCAGGTCAGTGTTCTTGTGTGATCGCCCCAGTTGCCGGGATCCCAGCTTCCAGGGTAGTCCGGATTGACCGGATCGGTCGGAGTATACTGTTGCCAGCCACTTGGGCTGTCACTATTTACGGCTATATCCTTGAAGTTTACCCACGGTGTTGTTCCCCACTCTGCGGCAACCCATGTCACGTCCACCGAAAGGATGGGGTTAGTATCGATGTCCACAATACCCTCATGCATAAAGGCCCATTGCCAACCGGTTTTATTGGGTTGTACGGCCAGACTATAATCACCCGACGTTGCTCCGGTTGTGCTATATTCAAATGTGGGTACCGGCGTTTCCGATGTCGGACCAAAGTTGTCCATCTGCTGTTCAAAGTCGCCAATCAGCACGCCGTAACTATTCGAAACTAAGGCTAACACCGAAAGGGAACAAACAATAAACATCAACTTTCTACACATAATCCACTCCTCCTTCTTTATCATTAAAAAAAACACTACCTCACTTCTATTTTCTAAGAGAAACTGAAGTATCCAGTTTTCCGCTTTTTCTACAAAAAGCTTCCAACATTTGGATAATTCGCGATTGCCTGAGCCATCTTTGGCGACTTGATTTAACCCATCCTCTCTTCTAAAGGGTTAGCCACAATCTACATGTATCCTATTTTGCCTAATCATACTATATTCACTGCTTTTAAGTCAAGAAAAATCCTGAAAAACGTTGAAAAAAATGGGATTTTCAACTTCGCGCATGCATAAATTCCCTTTTATATGCTTATTATCACGGTTTTTTTATACGATAGGGCAGAATTAACCCCGGAACAGCAGTTTTTTATTCTCGTTCGTGATAGCCTGAAGGGGATTTACTGGTTCCGAAAATGACGACAAAGCGTCTTGCGATGGACAATAGATGATTGACGAGATTTACTCCGTGGGATAATTTTTTACTATCTCATGGGGTGAACGACATACTACAAACAAAATACGACCGACGAATTCCCAAATTAACTTACCGTAGGGCATTACTCAGGGAAATCCATTAATCCTTAATTCACAGATTCTCTTGTCATAAGTTACTTTATGTTTTGAGCTTTTCCAGGATAATAAGAGAAAGGCCGAAGCGTTGAAACTCAAAGTCGAGCGGCACCATCATTTGCTCGATATCGAGAGTTCCGATCGGTTCGAACTGTTGCAATTGCATTGCCTCTTTGAGCTGGACGACCATTGCCGCAGTCGGATCCTGCGGACTTCCCAATTCGAGCCATTTTGCATAGGCATTGCTGTGGGTATCGTCGATACGATAATGTGTCACCCGGACTTTGTTTCCAAAATCTGCCGGTAGTTGTACTTTCAATTGCACCGAGGCCGGTTCCGCCGGAACCAGAATGTCATGATAATTCCAGAGCAGGATCTTTATGACCTGGCCATCAGCAACGGCCATCCCGTTGATGTCCGGTCGTCTCCGAACGCTTGTTTTGAGAATCTCGTCAATTGGCACCGCGCCGTCACTTGTCAGCGGCAGTTGATTTCCTTCTAATTGCCCCAACATTTTGAAGGCGTTCAGGACGGGCTTGTGGACGCCGTTGGTCGCCAGCGTGCGATAGCCGTCGAACCACGGCATGCCGTCGAACATAAATGCCCAGGACAGCACGCCTTTGAGGTTGACACCTTCCCGCTCGGCCAGATCCAGGCTGTATTTCATCATCGCCGCCACGTATGCACCGTAGACGGTGACATTCCTGTAACCTCGCTCCGGCGATTTCGAGGCCGGCATAGCCGCCGCACCGTCCGGATCCGCCTCACCAATGATGATGGGCGTATTTTTGAACTCGGGGAAGTAACCGACCATGGAAAAGCCGTTATTGTGTTTACGAAGCTGGCCGCGCATACTCATCTCAACATGGCCATCTCTGAACACAATGCCGCCTTTGGCGTGGAAGCCGATATAGTCAAGCCGGGTGCCGGTCTTTCCGGTCAATGAATTTTTCCCGCCGGCACAGTGCCTGAGGAAGTCACGCAGGAACCTGCTGCTGGAATTTGCAACATGCGGGCCGCCGAGCTGCGCGTTCGGCATAACTTCGTGGATGGCCTGCTCGGTATATTCGAAGAGCTTGACATAATCCTCGAAGCTGCCCTGGAAATAGAAAATATCCGGCTCATTCCATAGCTCCCACAGCCAGGTCTGCTCGACGTCTTTATATCTTTCTTTCGAGTGACGTGCCCACTGGCGGATGAGTTCTGCCCATTTGTCGTAGTCTTTAGGCGGGAAAAATACGCCGATGCCCTCATTCGGTCCGAACGGCTTTGGCGGCCGGTATGGCTCGGGTTTGACGGAAAGGTCCTTCGGCATTAATCCGATTTCCACGAGCGGCCGGCAGCCGGATGCAATCACAGCGTCGAATATCCCGTCCATGATTTTCCAGTCATAGACCGGCTCGCCGTTCGTGTTTTCGGTATAGACGTTCGTCGAGCTCCATTTGAGGGCGACCTTGCCGTCGCCGCTGTTGAGCAAAAAGTGCTGGCGGAGATAGACCGGCTCGAGATTAATCTGGGCCACCGTCTTCATCAGGTCGATGCAGTCGGCAGTTGTTGTATAATTGCACTCATCGTAGCCGTAATACTGCCAGACATGCTTGAGCGGCTTGCCCGGCTTTGTGGCATCCACATTAACCGAAACTGTCCCCGATTGGGCCCAGACCCGCCCCGGAACAAGTACAATAACAACTATCAGTAGGGCATATATGCTTTTGATGTAAAAGCGATTGTTCATTTTATGTCCCTTTCCAAGAATTATTTGAAATATTCTATCTTCGCAGATTAAACTATTCCGGCGAAAATATTGCCCTCAAGCTTACAATTGAATCCGGCGTTTTGCAAGTGTCTGTATCTTCAAAGATGGAAATAACAAAGTGGGTCATAGCGTATAGGGTATACGAGATGGGGCATAGAATATAGACGACATACGTAAAGCGCGTACGCGCTTTACGTATGAGCTTTTCCTTCGCAAAAAAAAAACGAAAGAATCATTAACGTCACTCAGTTCATATTTAGCCCGGTAATTCATTGCCGGGTTCCTGTTGTTAAATTATTTGTGCTGGATTTTGTTTGAGGGAATTTGTGTGTTCGTTTCAATCTCATCCACTTCATTCGTTTCACTCATTCAGTGGCTGCCACCCGTCGTATATTTCTTATATGTGATTTTCTGACCTGCTCTCACTTCCAATGACAAAATC